>JACQAW010000260.1 GCA_016194725.1 Deltaproteobacteria bacterium | reverse complement strand
TGCGATTTTTTGATCATCAACTTGCGGGTCGGGTTGCGGAGGAGGCATTCGCAAGGCACGTGATCATCGAAACATCCGGTCCGCATTCCGAAGTTCTTAAGCTCTTGCCACCGTGCACGATCGAGCTTGAGTTCCTAGAACTCGGACTTTCCCGTCTAGAAGTCGCACTGCGCGCCGTCCTTGGAAAGGAGAAATTTCGATCTGCAGCTTAGATGGCTGATTTGTTCGATGCGATGAGCGACCGACGCGAACGCCGGCAGAGCGGTCAGCAATAATGTCGCGACGAGGGACATCAGAATCGAGGTTTTCATAGCTTCTCCAAAAGTCTCTGCGCGAAAACGTGGGCATCGCCCGGCCAGCGCGCTGAAATATAATTGCGGTCTTCCACGACGAAGGTTTCACCGCCTCCCAATGTGGTTGGACCGCGCTTGAACTGCGTCTCAGGATCCGCTAACACGGCCCTGACCTCGTCTTCCACATATTTGGGATAGGTGCGGTAGTACTTTCCAAGCTTCCAAAACGTCAGGAAATAGGCCATTCTTTCCATGTATTTGGGCAGGCAGGTTGTTTCGCGCGACGCAAGCAGGCTTTTTCCCGTTTTCACGTCCTTGGCTCGCGCCAGTACGATTACTCCGTGGCAAATCGCGGCTACCGGCCGTCCCAGCGCCCAAAATTCGGCCACCTTTTCCTGGAGCGCAGCGCTGGCCAGATATTGTTTCATGCCTGGGGCGTGTCCACCCGGCAACACCAGCGCATAGAACTTTGATGGATTGATGGAGTTCCAGGAAATTGGTTTCTGGAACTCCGGCGACTTTTCCATCTGTCGGTAGAATTCAATGGCTTCGGGTTTTGCGCCCAGCTTTCCGAAAAGCACGCCTTTTAATAATCGCGGGTCGCAGGCGGCGGCCTGGCCGCCTTTTTCGGTGGCAAAGACCACTTGATGACCATGATCGGTCAGCAGGCGCCAGGGAACCGCAACTTCCGTGACATCGAAGTCCCGATCGGGAACTGGGATGAGAATTTTTCGGGGCTTCATTGCTATCCATGAGTAGCATGGTTAGAGGCAAACTTCTCATGATTTCGGTAGATTAGCGCCAGTTTCTGGATTGGCGTTCGAGCTGGTCCGAGAGCTCATCGTCTTTCCAAATGGGCTTAAGGCTTCGCACCAGCATGCTTACCGAGTAGCCGTCGCGTTGAATCAGCCCACGTACGAGCATGAAGGACTGGGTTGCGAAAAGTTCCCGATACTTTTCATGCGTATCTTTATGCAGAACCAGATCTAGAAAGCCGGCATCGTCTTCGAGCGTCGCGAAAACGGTACCGGCGGCGGTAGGGGGGCGTTGGCGCACGATCGTCAGCCCCGCAAAGGTGACCATGCGGCCGTTGGGCGACTGCTTGGCTTGTTCAGTGGTGAGCCGCGGAAGATGCGGCATCTGCGCGCGCAGTGCCGTCATGGGGTGTCCGCGCGTCGAGAGGCGGTAAGTGTCGTAGTCGGCTCGAATGGCCTGCGATTCGTCGAGCTGAGCAAAAATTCCGGCTTGTTCCTGTATGGAAACTCCGGAAAAAAGATTCAACTGCCCCGTCGGGTCAGGCCGCGTGAGCGCCTCATGCGCAAGGATCTCCCAAAGCGCATGGCGCTGGTCAAAGCCAAACGGCAGAAAGGCATCGCCCATGGCCAGCCGATGCAAGACGTTGGGTGGCAGGCGCACACGCGCGAGAAAATCGGCGAGTCCGTCAAAGGTGCGTTTGGCGCGTTCGGCAAGCAAAGCGTCGCCATCATGACGCGAAAGACCGCTTGCGATGCGAAGACCCAGCTGCAGCGGCTGCGAGTTCAGCAAGGCGCAGGTGAACTGAGCCGGATAATAGAGTTTCAGGTATGACGCCGCATAAGCAAGCAATGCGAACGACGCCGAGTGCGATTCGGGAAAGCCGTATTCCGAAAACCCCTTGATCTGCTCAAAAACCTGATCGACATAAGCTTGCGGCAGGCCGCTGGCAAGCAGCCCCACCATGAGCCTTCGGCCCATCTTTTCGATCGACCCGCTCGAGCGCCACGCGCCGATTGCCCGCCGCAGCTCATCGGCTTCGCCCGGAGTGAAGTTGGCCAGCTCGATGGCCATCGCCATCACCTGTTCTTGAAATATAGGGACACCCAGAGTTTTAGATAAAATAGGTTCCAGCTTCTTATGAGGTATCGCATTCGGTTCGAGCCCGTTTCTTCGCCGCTTCAAAAAAGGGTGGACCATCTTTCCAACGATCGGACCGGGGCGAACGATCGCGATCTGGACGACCAAGTCATAAAAGTTTTTCGGAAGCAGCCTGCCCGACATATTCATCTGCGCACGCGACTCGATTTGAAAGACGCCCACGGTGTCGGCCTTCTGAATCATCTCGTAGACCTTGGGGTCTTCCTTTTCGATCGTGGCAAGCGTGAGCCCCACGCTATCGCAGCACTTCTTGATGGCGGTAAGCATGCCCAGCGCCAGGATGTCGACTTTCAGCAGGCCGAGCGCATCCAGGTCGTCTTTATCCCACTGCACGATCGTGCGGCCGTCCATGCGCGCGGGTTCAATTGGGACAGTTTCAATTATGGGGTCGGCAGAGAGCGTGAACCCGCCTGAGTGAATCGAGAGGTGCCTGGGAAAGCCATATAGTTCATCGGCCAGCTCGCGTGCAAGTATGGCTTCGCGCGTCTGTTCCGTTTTTGCCTTTTCGAGGTCAACGTCCAGTACCTTGCTTACTTCGCGTATGGATGAGCGTGAGCGGTAGCAGATGACGGCGGTGACCATGCCGGCGCGGTCGCGTCCGTATTTTTCATAGATGTGCTGAATCACCTCTTCGCGTCGCTCATGCTCGAAGTCGACGTCGATGTCGGGGGGCTCGCCGCGCTCTTTGGACATGAAGCGCTCGAACAATAGGTTGATGCAGCCGGGGTCGATTGCCGTGATGCCCAGGCTATAACAGACGACTGAATTTGCCGCCGAGCCGCGGCCCTGGCATAGAATGCCGCGGCCGCGCGCGAATTCGACGATCTCCCAGATGGTCAGAAAATAATCGGCATAATTCAGGTGGCCGATGATTCGCAGCTCATGTTCGATCTGTTTGCTGATGTTTTCGGGCACGCCGCCGGGGTAACGTGCCTGTATGCCCTGCCTGGTAAGTCGTTCCAGGTAGCTTTGCGCGGTTTCACCAACGGGAATCCACTCGGATGGGTAGCGGTACCGCAGCTCGGCTGGCGAAAACGTGCAGCGTTGGGCGACTTCAAGCGTAGCGGCGATGGCCGCGGGCATGTGCCGAAATAGAGCGGTCATCTCGGCTGGCGACTTCATGTGCCGTTCAGCATTGGAGAAGAGCTGCCGGCCGGCTGTTTTGAACGTGACCCCTTTACGAATGGCGGTCGCCACGTCTTGCAGCTTGCGGCGCTCGGGCACATGGTAGTGCACGTCATTTGTCGCGATAATGGGGGCGTTATAGCGCCGAGCAAGATCCACGGCTGTGTCGTGGCGTTTCCTATCCCAGCCGTCGAGCAGCCGTACAAGCGGAATGAAAAGCCGATCGTTGAACATCTCTCGAAACGCTGAGATGTCCACATGTGGATAAGTCTGTGGATCAATCGTGTTTAGCGGCATGGCGATGAGGCCTTTATTCCCATTTAAGCGCATAAGTGAGGCAAATTCACCCATTGTTAGCTTGGCTTCGCCTTTGGGTTTACCGGCATGGCAGGCGGTGATCATCCGGCAAAGCAGGCCATAGGCCTGTCTATCCTGGGCCAGGAGGCTGATCGCCGACACCGTTCCCTCGCTTGTTGCAAGCGTGAGTTCCGCGCCGACGATCAGTTTTGGGCATGGCAAAGCAGACTTCCTGGTAGCCAGGTACGCTTTCGGAATTCCGTAAACGCCATCGCGATCGGTAATCGCAAGCGCGCTCAGGCCCAGCTGCTGCGCACGTTCCACAAGCTCAGCCGGGTGCGAGGCGCCCGTCAGAAAGGAGTGGTTCGTTTTACAGCGTAATTCCGCGTACTGCATTGGCCACTGGTTTCATCAATCGAAGTAGCCGTGCAGGTAATAATCCCCGCGTGCGGGCACCGAGAACACCCACAGCTGGTCACCACCCTCGGTGACGAGCCGGTAATAATCGCGGTTGAAGCCTTGCAGCTGCGGGTCCATCCACCATTCCACTGAAATTCTTTCAGGCCCGTGCCACTCGGCGATGCGCCACTTTTTTGGCGCTTTCTTGGGAACGGTTCCCCGTTTCATGCTTGGGACGAGAAAGATGCCTTCTTTGTGCAAGGGAACAGGTTTTTTCAACACGCGTGCGGGCCTCGGCGGAATTTCGGTAGGCAACTTGTCCAGCGCTTCGAGCGCGCGTTGCCAGGCACGCTCGGGCAGATAATCTTCGGCCAGGTTCGCCACGAATGCCTTGTCTTTGCCAAGCCGCTGGCACAAGCGCCCGACCAGCGCATCCCAGGCTTCGTTGGCATCGCCCGTGGTTTGAAACAGGTCGCGCTGCCCGCGATGGGACGGCACGGTTTCAAGTACGGTCAGCGACACGCGTACGATCGATTTTTCGAGCGGCGCTTTCGCGAAGTCATGGTTCAGGCGCTCGCGCAGAATGGGCAGCAGGCCGCTGGTCGACCCTTGCGGCACCGGCAGCTCGATTTTCCACTCGCGCTGTCCCTTTTCCAGATCGAGCAATAGGTGCAGCGTGCTGACCCGTTGCGCTCTTCCGCGCAGCCGCGCCATGGCGCGATCGGCGGCTGATTTCAGAATGAAGAGCAGCGGCTCAAGATCGGTGCAGCTCTGGAATTCCGCAAGCTCGTGCAGCTCGACCTTCTCGATGATTTTTTCGGCGGGCGTGAAGCGTGGCCAGGCAAGGATGGATTTTTTCTGGATGCGCATGCTGAGCTCGACACCGTCGGAGCCAAAACGCGAGGCCAGCTGCCGGGTGGCCAGCTTGGCGAAGTCGTCGAGCTTTTCCAGCCCCAGCATTCGCATGGTGACGATCATGCCCAGGATTTTCTTGTGAACCGCGTCGTCGTATTTAAAGGGGCTGGCGTAATCGAAGAGCGCTTCGAGTGGCAGCTTGTCTTTTTGTTTAAGCCCGAAGCGTGCCATGGCCAGCGCGGTGGGAACGTCGTCGGCCAGTCCGATCTGCGCGACGACGCCAAAGCGTTGTACCAGCACGGCCAATCGCAGAAACAAAGTGTTCTCGCTGTAGAGGTTAGTGCACTTGCCGATTTCGAGAAAAATGGCTGACGTCGATTTTCCGCCGGGCTCGCGGGGGGGCTCCGCCTCCCGTACGGCGATTTGAGGGCTAAAACGATAACAGGCTTCTGCTAATTCCATTAGCGGTGCTGTGCCTTTGACTAAAATACATGCAATGCGTTCATTCATTTCAGCCTCCTTGGCGATCCACGGTTGATTTGTAATTGAAGCGCGATGGGCCACGCTCCCTCGATGGTCGGGTCTTCGGACAAAAGAAGAACAGCTGTGTTCGCCTGTTCGGCGGCGAGCTGCAGCCTGCGCAGCTCGATCTGCTCGAGCGGGCGAGTGTTAATGACGACGATGCCGAAGATGCCGCTCCGGAGCATCTGATTGGCGGTCCACAGGGCCTGGTCTTCCGCCTCGGCGAAAAGCACTCGGCCAAGCTGCACGCCCTGCTGTGGAAAAGCGCAGGGGTAGGCCGTGAACTGGTCTTCAACCCAGGCCACGTGCACGCTGGGGTTTTCCGCGATGAGCTTCAGGGCCATTCGGGTTTTACCGCTGCCGTGCGCGCCGCTCAGCTCGGTGACGGCACCGCGTGGAATTCCGTTCTGAAATTCCGAGAAGACAAAAGACTCCCGTTTGCGTGGCGTGATGAGCGTACGCAGTTCAGCCAATTTTGCTAGCGACATAGACGAATCACTCCCTTGAGAATGCCTTCGATCTTGAAGTCGTCCGCGTCGGACTCTATGATGATTGGCTTGTATTTTGAATTTTGTGGATGGAGCTCAACTTTTGAGCCCTTGTTGTAATAAGTTTTGATCGTCGCTTCGTTATTGATGAGCGCCACGACGGTCTGGCCGTTTTCGGCCGTGAGCTGTTTCTTGATGACCACGTAGTCGCCATCGAGAATGCCGTCTTCGATCATCGAATCGCCTTTTACTTTCAGTACGAAGTGCGAACCCGCTTTGATCATGGTGGCTGGTACGTCGATTGTCTCATCGCTTTGCACCGCTTCGATGGGCCGACCGGCCGCGACGCGACCGAGTAAAGGAAGGGAGACCGCCGTTAGAGCACTCTCGGGCTTCCTGCCTTCCGAGTACTGAGGTTGTGGAGCAACCACCTGCGTTCCGCGGCGGGCATTCCAGGTTTTACGCAAGGCGCCCTGGCGCTCCAGCCGAACCAGATAGTTCTGGACGGTCCCCAAAGATTTAAATCCAAAGTGCTTCGCGATCTCGTGCTGCGAAGGTGCGTAGCCGTGCTTGCCGCTGAACTTGGTGATGTAGTCGAGAATGTCTTTTTGCTTGGGTGTCAGAATCGGCAGCGTCATCAAATTCTCGCCACGGCTATCGCCTTGTCTGGTCATGATTAAAGCTTATGCGTAAGTTATGCGTAAGTCCAGGCCATTCGCTAAATGGCTGATTTGGTATGGAAATTTTTGCCCCTTTCGCGAATTTGCGGGGAATTTTGGGAGTTTGTTGGAAAGAGGGCGTGGTTGCGGATGGGTGGCGTGCGTAAGTTTGGCGGTGAGGTGCGAGCCGGAATTTCGATGTGACATACGAGGCGAACAATTTGAGAGTGCAGATTCAATGATGCCTAAATCACGCGCGAGGACCCATCGCCCCGCGCGGAAAACCAGCGCGCGAAATGAAAACGTTCATTAATGGTCGATGTTGCGCGCAACTCGATCAAGGCCGGCCTGTTTTCGGGGGGCGATGCCTACTTTATCATAGGGCACGCTTTTATGTGCCTTGATCCAAGGTGCTAGTATTTCCAGCCTTCCTTAAAGCATTCAAATGTGGTTTGAAATACCGGATATCCTTCTGACGACAAGTAGACTGCGATTTTGTATTCACTTAATCGTTTAATTTCCGTGACCGTAAAATATTTTTTGTCCAGAGTTACATGACTGTGAACACCAAAGTAGTTGCCAGGATATAAGGTACCTTCTCCAGTGTGGCAGGCCCAGATTGCATCGGCCTGAGCCTCAGTCTGGATGAGTGAAATTCCGACAAACAGCATTAATATTGCGGTAGTAATTTTCATTTAGTGCTTCCTTCTCGTTACTTTAGTTTTAGGCCTCAGTTTTTTATTCAAAGGCGATGTGTTTCGATATTTCGAAAAGAACACTGTGTAGCGCGCATGATGCTATGAGTCAAATAAAATGTAATACATTTTTTAATAATAGTGGGCGTTAGTGATAGTATTTCTACATGACAGTCAAGAAAAGGCGGCGGGGAGAGCGTGGCAAAGGGCGGAA
Organism: Deltaproteobacteria bacterium; assembly: GCA_016194725.1. Lineage (GTDB taxonomy): Bacteria > Bdellovibrionota > UBA1018 > UBA1018 > UBA923 > JACQAX01. Next base: position 30,683 of record JACQAW010000260.1, on the reverse strand, counting down.
AGCCGGGGATGATCGAGTAACCTCAAATCAGATCCTGGGTGCCGCGATTGATCTCTTTGCTGTCCGAGGGTTTATGTCCACCAGCCTGCAGGCTATCGCCGATAAGCTTGGCGTGAGCCAATCTGCCGTCATGTATTACTTCCCAAATAAAACAAAGCTCTTTGAGGGCTGCATTAGCCTGATTCAGACGCGTAACAAAGCGGTGGTTGAAACTCAGGTGGCGGCAGAGGACGACGCACTCATTCGGTTGCGAAAGCATTTTCACTCGAATCTCAAATGGGCAACAGACTCACCCGAAGAGGCGCAGATCATTTTGCTTTTGTACTCCCTTGCAGCTTTTGACCCTGGATTTGCAGCACTCAATATTCAGGTTTTACAGGTGGCTCGCGAAAAAATCAGGGCTTTTCTGCTCGCCGGCCAACGAGAACAGCTGTTTCATCTGAAAATCGATATTGCCGTGTGTGCCGAGACACTCCATGACAGCCTGCTTGCCGGCATCTTGACCTGGCTTACGACTCGGAAACATCTGAAGGACAATAAAGCCCACTTGAAACGTTTAAAGGCTAAGTGGGATGAATTGATCGCATCCGTGACTGGCGTTGGTGCGGTGCTTAAAAAGGTACCCCGGGGGTAACCTTGACTGGGCTGAGAGTATCTGTGCAGAGCATCCGGATATCTGACGATAAGGGTGGCATGTGGTTGGTCCTAATGGGGAATTTTTTTCCTATTGCTCTCTTTTTTGCGTCAATTTTGCCGGTACAGGCACAGTCGAGCAAAATTCCTTCGCGCATCGATTGCTCTGACATTCTGACGAAACCCGCGTTTCGTTCTGGCAAGGATACTAACCGCGTTCTGGGTCAAATGGTTTCGCAGGTTTTTGAACCCGTGTGGCCAAGCGAGGACCAAGTCCACATCGAAAAGGAACAGATCGAATGGGTGCACTACGCTGTGTACATGGACTATCATATCCCCCCAGCTCGCTGGATGATCCCGTACAAATCCGTGCCGCATTACGACAAACCCAATTTGAAAAACATCCAGGGCCATACCGGCGGCATGAGCTGGGATCAGTACGGCAAAGATCATTTTGGCGGAACAAGCTGGGATGAGTACGAAAAACTATATCCATCCGAGCTGGTCAATACAGTCAAGGAGGTTGACGCCAGCCTTCCGATCAATCGATTGGGCAAAGTGGACGTACTGGCGAGTGGGCAGCCCCCGGGCATCTGGAAGACAGTATCCCTGGGCACCATGAGGGTGTTTGACGGCTCAATCCGGCCAGAATCCAAAGGGGACCCGCGTACTCCCATGGAACGCATGTTCGAAAAACGGGGAGTGGATGTTCCTGAGATCGAGGCACTGAGACGAAGTTCGCCGCATCTTTTCGAAATCGGGAAGTTTATTCTTCAAAAAGGACTGTCGCCCGAGATCAGAACCCAGACCCGGGACTCCATCGAATATTGGCTGCTCCACCGTTTCGTGGATGTTTACACCGACGCGGTCTATGTGATTCACACCGCGAGTCCCACGCTTCGGCAGCACTTCGAAGTGGAGTATGGCTTCACATTACTGCGCGAGATCACGCCACCTGGATCAACCAAGCCAGAGTATCTTATGAAAGTCTCGCAATCCGTACTCAAGCAACATCTGGAAAAGCGCACCGAAGCGTACAACGATTATTTTAACGATGGCTTCCTGTCCGATCCAGGACAATGATGGTTTTTCCGCGACCAACCGGCTTTACGGCGTTTTTAGGCCGAGCGCGGGGAAAGACTCCATGATTCGGCCGGCGCGCAGGAAACGATGAAAAGTGCATACCTTGCGGTAATAGGCCTGCTCACCGACCGATTTTGCTCCAACGACTGTATTGTGGAAAAGTTCGGCGTAGAGCCCGGGGTTCTGCGTCCCGACGGGCGGCGGGGCCAACCAACTTCCAACATATGGAATGGTTCTCAGCTTGGAATCGATATGATCTTCTTCCCAGTGGGTGATTTTCTGCACGGTCTCGCTAGTTCCGGTTCGGCCCGTGCTGAAAAAATCGTAGAGTTCGCTGTAGCTGAGCGACATCGGAAATCCGCCGACGCTTGGAGCGTCATTAGGATTGAGAACGGCTTGGTCCTTGTAGCTATAAGCGCTTTCCAGAAAGGCACCTCGACAAGCATCGAGGTATCCGGCTGGTCCTTTACTCCCTGTACCCACGAAAGGCACATCCATCGTCAGCTCCCACGGATGGTCGCCTGCAAACGAGGTAAGGGCCAGAATACAAAGCTCGGCAAGCGAATTGCGGTTGGGACGACGGGGGCCGTGCTGGGGCTCTTTCGCGTCTTGCGCTTGCTGGAAAAGAGCCTGGGTTGCATCCTCGAACGCATCTGTATTTGATCCGCCTCGAAAGTACTCCAGAAACGTCTTGATATTGGCTTGAGTAAGCGCCTGGGCATGGTCGATATCGAGTTTGATCTGATCCAGGCCGGTTGTGTTGCCAGCCATCTGGTCGGTCATCAGTCCGCCGGCCGCGGCCAGAATCGCCGCGGTGTTTTCCGGTAGCTCTCCGCGCTTGAGACGCCGGTTAAGATCCCATTCCACCAGCTGCTTGATGCGATCCGTGATGAACTGAGTTCCGATGCGTAGCTGAAACACGTCGTATATTTTTTTGATGATGGCCTGGTCGTCCAACTCAGGAGATCCGCCGGGACTGAGGTCAGCCTTGTTCTTTACGAGGTCCAAGACATTGTTGATCCGCTTCTTGGTGTCATCCAAAATTTGCGGGAGCAGCGGGTCGTAGTTGACTCTCGCATCAGAGTTGAGCATCTTTTCGAGATCGTCCGCGAATTCGACGACTCTCACCAAGGCATCGTAAGGCGAGATATTGTCTATCCCCGCAGGCTCCATGATGCTCACGACCGTGAGCTTGGGGTCGATCGTGATCTGCTGCGCGAGTTCGGCGTTGACCATATCATTGATCCGGTTATAAACGATTTTCCAATTGGCCCGGATCTTTTGGAAGTTGGTCGGAAACTGACCGTCAATGAAATATTTGCGGATATACTGCTCAAGCCTCTGCGTGCTGTCGATCGCCGTATCGAGGCCCGGGCACTTGTTGGGATCGGGATCAAAGGCCAGCATACAGGCGACGCGCTTGGGATCGCTGGGCATCTTGAACTCGCTTTGTTCCTCGCCAAAGCCCCCGCCGAGGCTGCCCGAAAGATGGTTGAGCAGGCCGATCATGATCGCCTGGCGCTGCATCACCAGATCGCCTTGGCCCGCGTTGCCGCTCGTGGTCCCGAGGCGGTTGTAGATATTCTCATCCATGTTGATCTGGCCTTGAATTTTGAGACGGAGATTTTCGAGCATGATGGCTTTTGTCAAGGTGCTGCTCTTGCGGTCGGAGTCGTACTTGTCGCTGGGTTCGTTGCCGTAGCGCACGCGGCGGAGCATGTCGGCGATTACTGGAAGCCGCCGGGTAAGGATGTCCATGCCTCGCCAGATCGGTTCGACCGGAAAATCGGCGCCGCGCCGCTGTTGATAGCTGCTGGCCTGAAACTCTAGCAACTCACGAACGTCCTCGGCCTGGCAGTAGAGTTCGGTCATGGACTCCATCGCGCAGGTAAGACCCTCGGGCAAATCGTTTTTTTGAAACTGGTAGAGCGTTCGATCGATGCGGGCGCTATCGCTGAGCGAGGCGAGCACGCCGCTCAGCAGCTGGCTGGCCACTGAGATTGATGCGCCTGTGGCTGGTGAAGAAGCGCCGCCGGCCAGCGTCATGAGCTGCGAGGCCAGCTGAATCGAGGCGCGCGGTGACTGTAGAAGGCATTGCTGGAGGCCGTTGATGTCAGCCATCATGGCCTGTGTTTTTTTGATGAATTCGTTGGAGTTGCGTTTAAGGCTCGCGATCTGCAGTTCGTTCAAATTGCTGTTGTGATCCGATTGCTGTTTGCCTATATTCAGCATGCCTCTAAAGATATTTTTTCCAAGTTCCGCGGCTGAAACGGCCGAAGCCTGCGGGTACTTGAAAAGAGTCAGTACCTGATCCGTGAGACTCGACATGTTTTGGAGGTTGTTCTTGAAGCCCGGGTCCGAGAGCGCGCCATCGATATCCGCGCTGAGTCCTTGAATAGTTGCAAGCTGGGCGTCGAAGCCTTTGCACGGATCAAGCTTCTTGAGCTCTTCGAGCGTACCTTGCAAAGCGCGGTTCTGCGCAAGAGCGGCGTCAGTCCAGTGCCCCTTGGAAACGCAAGCGCCTTTGAATTGACCGATCAGCGCCTCGCCGGCCCGGTCTTCGAGTGACTGGCAGCCGCAAAGGTGAAGAGCGCCGAAAACAAGGCTCAGCACGAAAGTCGTTATTTTCAGGGATTTCATCGAGGCACTCCTCTGAGTGGAATCGGCCAGTCCGTTGGCCGATCTCAAGGGCGGGGTTACGGGTTAGTTCGAGGACGGCGCGTCCCACGTAGCGCAGGCAACGGACCGGCCCTGGATTCCATTAACTTCGAGAGTCGCCCAGTATTGCGCCCAGCGAGTGGGAAAAAAATCGGGATGCTTATCGAAGCGCGAAATGTGGAGTCCGAAGTTCTCTCCGCTATAAGACGAGCCTGTCGTAAAAGCATTGTGCCGGGCCGTTCCTTCCGCCACCTTGACGCCTTCTTCGATCACAGAAAAACTGTAGAGATTTGGAGTTGCCAATTTTTGTAGATTAACGCCAACATTCGAGGTCGGTGTCTCGCAGTGAATCGTTTTTTGGGCGAACGCCGTCGCCGAAGCCAATATTCCCATTCCAATAACTAAAATGTGTTTTTTCATATTTTTTACTCCTTCTGTCGGTCTGATTTAATTGCAGCAGTCATTTAACGCACCGTATAATATAAAATGCATAGCAATGCAAATAAAAAGCAATGCATTTAAAATACATCCATGCTGAAAGTGCCAGGGCCCCCTTCCTTATGGCAGCATAGCCAGGCCGCGCTGGCGATCCGGCGCAGCTTTATGAGGGGGTTGTTGAAAAATCCGAGTATTTTTATACCTTGGCAAGAAATTGGATTGGATTGAAATCTTGCGGGTAGCTCGCGCTCGATGCCTCAGTACCTTGAGAACTCTACCCTTTGCTGGAGCCGCGCACGTACAATAGGAGAAAGCTGCTCCCAAGTAGCGGAATTCGTTGCAAGTGAGTCGGGATCGCCAGGAATTATCCCAAAGAACAAACTTGACGCAACGCGTCAATAAAGGTAAGAAACCCCTCTCTAAATAATTTATCCGGAGGATGAGATGCGTTCTTACGCAGCCCTGTTTCTTTTGTCCGCGCTCGTATCGGTAACCGCCCATGCCGACGCTACTACGACCATCGATCCCCAGGACCAGGCCCGCATTCAAGCCGTGGTGCTCAAAGCCTACAACGACCCGCGCGTCATCGAAATCGTCAATGACGCCAACGCCAATCAGAACTCCGTTGAAGTGGAACTGACCTCGCCCGGCAACAGCTATGAGCTCGCACCCGAAACCGCAGTCGACGTTACCGTCGCGCCGCCCACGGCAACTGAACGCACCACCACGATTCTCGCTAAACAAGCCGAGACTCCGAAGCCAAAGCCGCACATCACCCACTTCGGCATGACCATCGACGCCGGCCTGCCCGACGGCGCAGGCGCCAGCGTCGTGTTTCGCCCCTGGAAATGGCTGCGCGCAAGAGTGGGCGGCAACTACAACGGCGTAAGCGGCGGCATCAGCGGTGGCGTTACTTTTTTGCCTCCGGTATTTTTCCCGGTTCTTCCCACTGCGACGGTCGAAGCCGGCCACTACTTCGAAGGCGACGCCAACTGGATCGCGCGTCTGGCCGCGGGCAACCAGTCCACCGACATCGCGTCGCTCAAGCGCGTCAGCTACGACTACGTCAACGGCCACTTGGGCCTGGAGTTCGGCTCGCAGAACCGTTTCGTATTCTACATTCACGGCGGCTTCACCTATCTGCACACCACGGTCAACGACTTGCAAACCACCATCAACCAGCAGAACAGCGGCGGCGGCTCAAGCACCACGACGGTTACCTTCAAGGATCCGACCGTGAACGCGATCGTGCCTTCGGGCAAGCTGGGCTTCTTAATTTATTTCATGTAATCGGAGCTGAAAAATGAATTCAAAACTTATTCTTTTGTGCGCGACTCTTCTGGCCACTCTGGCTTCAGGCTGCATCAGCGGCGAGGTGATCGACCAGGCCATCTGCGTGACTCAGGCCGACCTCTCGTTTCCAGGTGCGCCCATTATCGGACTTCAGGGTACCACCCAGCAGTCCTTTGAAATGGATCTTTCAAGCCAACTCAAGCAGCTCGACGTGGGCGGCGCCAGCACCGACGGCAGCAGTATCAACATCGTCAGCGTTACGCTGACTGCAAAAACCGGCGTTACCGACTTCGCCTTCATCAACACCCTGACGGGCACAGTGACCAGCGAAGTCAATGCGTCCCTGGCACCTGAGCTGGTTATCGACTACAACAAAGGCTCGGCCACCAGTGTTCCCAGCCCGCTCGAACTTCCAGCTGATGCCACGATCAACCTATTCCCCATGCTCAATGCGGGCAAAGTGAACGTAGCTCTTGATGTTTCCGGTACGATACCCAGCACGGCCTGGTCAGCTGACCTGGTCGTATGTTTCGCGATTGATCTGAAGCTTAAGAAAAACCTCTAACCGGCTGTTTTCTGCTATAAAGGGCCATGGAAAAGCATGGCCACTTGCCCCACGTCGTTATTGTCGGCGCAGGCTTTGGCGGCTTGAAGGCCGCGGCGCGGCTGCGTGGTGTGCCCGCGCACGTGACCGTAATTGACCGCAGCAATCACCATCTGTTTCAGCCGCTGCTTTACCAGGTGGCCACGGCAGGGCTTTCGCCCGCCGACATCGCGCAGCCGATTCGCAATATTTTAAAGCGAAACGAAAACACGGAAGTCCTGATGGACGAGGTGACGGGCGTTGACGTTGCGGCCAGGCGCGTGCGGCTCGCGGATCGCGAAGTTCCCTACGACTATCTTCTCCTGGCCACCGGTGCCACGCACAGCTATTTCAACCATCCGGAGTGGGAAAAGTTCGCGCCGGGCCTGAAATCCATTGAGGACGCCACGACCATCAGGCGCAAAATTCTGCTCGCCTTTGAAGCCGCCGAAATGGAACAGGACTCCGAAAAGCGTCACGCGCTGCTGACGTTCGTGGTCGTCGGCGCGGGACCCACCGGCGTTGAGCTTGCGGGCTCGATTGCCGAGCTGGCGCACCGGGCGCTGGCTTCGGACTTTCGGCACATCAATCCACAGGGCGCGCGTATCTTGCTGCTCGAAGCAGGCCCGCGAATCCTGGCCTCGTTTTCAGAAAAGCTTGCGGCCAAGGCGCGCCGGGCGCTGGAAAAACTTGGTGTCGAGGCTCGCACGGGTGCGAAGGTCGAGCAGGTGGACGCTCAGGGCGTGCTGGTTTCGGGCGAGCGCATCGCGGCCAGAACCGTAATCTGGGCCGCCGGCGTGCGGGCCTCGGCCGCCGCGCGCTGGCTGGGCGTGGAAGCAGATCGCGCCGGCCGCGTAAAGGTGCAGCCCGATTTGACGCTGCCGGGGCATTCCGATATTTTCATCATCGGCGACACGGCAACATTGAATGATGAGGCCGGAAAGCCCCTGCCCGGCACTGCGCCAGTGGCCATGCAGCAGGGCAGGTACGTGGCAGCGGTCATGGCGCGACGTATCGCCGGGAAAAAACCCCTTGGCCCGTTTCATTATGTGGATAAGGGAAATTTGGCTACAGTAGGGCGGTCTTATGCGATTGCCGAAATTCGCAAGCTGCGCCTGAGCGGCTTTGTGGCCTGGATAACCTGGCTGCTGGTGCATATTTTATATCTGATAGGCTTCAGGAACCGAATTTTAGTTTTGATTGAATGGGCTTGGGCGTACGTTACCTTTCAGCGTGGCGCGCGCCTGATTACGAAAGGACCCGGATCGTGAGAAACTTACCACTCTATGCATTTTCAACGGCCCGAAGCGCGGTGTTCAGCGCCGAATACCTGGTGCTGAACTCGCTCAAAGCCCTGATGCCGGGTTCGGAAAAATACAGCGAGAAGATGGACCGGGCCACGGCGTTCGCCGCTCGCGCGGCGGTACAAGAGCTGCTTCGCCGCGATGCCGGAAATATCGCCGCCGGCTTATACCCGGCCGCGGTTTTGAAGCCGGAGTCGCCGCTGCGGCACATGGGACGAATTCCAAAATTGCTGGCTGACGGAGTTTCGATTTACTGGCGCCGCAGCCGCGGTCAAACCACGGTATTTGATTCCGAGGCGCGCGAGCTGCTGGCCGATACTCCCCGCTATTACCACCGCAACTTTCATTTTCAAACCGATGGCTATCTTACCGCGCGCTCAGCCGAGCTTTACGAGCACCAGGTCGAAATGCTTTTCGGCGGCGCGGCCGATGCCATGCGCCGCCTGATCATCGCGCCTTTGAAAAAGCGCTTCGGCAACACCAACGGCAAGGGGCTTACCTTTCTGGAAATCGGCGCCGGCACCGGGCGCTCCACGCGTTTCGTGCGCCTGGCGTTTCCCAAGGCCAAGATCGTGGCGGTCGACCTGAGCGACCCCTACTTGAAATTGGCTGAAAAACACCTGGCCGAATTTCCGCGAATCGATTTCATGCAGGCCGATGGCGGAAAACTGCCGTTTCTGGCCGAACAGTTTGACGCCGTTTACTCGGTGTTCCTGTTCCATGAGCTGCCGCTGGAGGCCCGCAAGGCCGTGCTGTTCGAGTCGCGGCGGGTGCTCAAGCCCGGGGGCTTCGTGGGCATGGTCGATTCGCTGCAAAGCCGCGACAATACCGATTTTGACGACCTGCTGGCGCGATTTCCGCACAACTACCACGAGCCGTTTTACCGCAACTATCTGGACCACTCGATGCAGGGCCTTTTTCAGGAAGAGGGGTTTACCGACATCGGCACTGACAGCGGATTTTTCTCGAAAGTTTGCTGGGGTGCCAGCTGATGTTGCTTTTGAAGCTGCTGCCGCTCGTTGCCGTATTTGCCGCCGGTATTTGCAACTGGTGTGTCTTTGGGCGCATGGACCTTACCAATGACGTGCTGGGCATCGCTCGCCTTAAGCCGCAGGCCGCGCTGAAGGCCATTCGCGAGCGTTCGGTGTGTGTGAAGGTGATGCGCACCAAACGCAAGGTTCCGCCCCATACGTTTGCCTGGGAGCAGATAGAAAAGCCTACGCTGGAAATGAAAGAAGTGACCCAGCTTGCCGGCCTGATGGGCAAAACCCTTTGCGCCGGTGAAATACCGGTCGTGGGCAAGTGCCAGACCATCATCCTGGCCTCAGACGCGCCGTTCAGCACCCTGATTCATGAGTACCTGCATGTTTTGCAAATCGCGCGCGACCCCGGGTGGTGCCCGTTTTCAAAAGCCATGTGGCATCGTGGGGCCAGCGACGTGGATTTGAAACTGATGAGCGACAAGGAGTGGGATGTTCATCTATTCCTTTGGAACAACTACAAGAGGATGAATCTGGAAATCGACGATCAGATCGCCATCGTGAGCGAGACGGTCAACCTGGCCCAGCAGCGGAAAAACTTCGACCCTGACGCAAAAAACTTCCTGGCGCAGGAAAACGCCGTGGAAACCCTGAACGGGCTGATTGCGCAGTACAAAAAGAGGATGGAAATCAAAAAGTGAAAAAAGAGGTCCTGGCCTCGGGCAAGTACCTTAGCCTGGTCAAGCGCGACGGCTACGAGATGGTCGAGCGCATCAACTGCACGGGAGTGGTGGTCATAATTCCCGTCACCGATGACGGGCAGATTATTTTCGTCGAGCAGTTTCGCCCGCCCATCCAAATGAAGTCCATCGAGCTGCCCGCGGGGCTGGTAAGCGATACCGAAAGCGCTCAAGGCGAGAGCATGGTCGATGCCGCCATGCGCGAGCTCGAGGAAGAGACGGGCTTCCGGGCAGCAAGGTTTGAAGAGATTGGGGTTTGGCCCACGACCAGCGGCATGAGCTAAGAGACGGTTACCGTAATTCGGGCCCATGACATGACCCGCGAAGGCAACGGGGGTGGTGACGAGCAGGAAAACATCACCGTCCACTCAGTGCCCTTGCGCGACGTGAAGGCCTGGCTTAAGAACAAGTCTCAGACGGGTTATGCGATTGATCCTAAAATATATGCGGGGCTTTACTGGGTATGAATGCTGAACATGACAAAAAAGTTTCTGAAATAGCGGCTGCCGTGCGCGAGCATGTCGCTGAAAAGCGCCCCGTGCAAATTCAAAAGGGCGGCGTGTCCCACTTTGTTCCTGTGCCAGGCGACATGCGGCGCAAGAGCATGCCCATCGATATCTCAGGGCTGAGCAACATTCTGGAAATCGACGTCAAGAATCAGCGCTGCATCGCCGAACCCGGCGTCACCTTCGCGCAGCTCGCCAAGGCGACCCTTGAAAAGGGCCTGATTCCCATGGTCGTGCCCGAGCTCGAAGGCATCACGGTGGGGGGCGCGGTTGCGGGCTGCTCGGTGGAGTCGATGTCGTATCGTTACGGCGGCTTCCACGACAGCTGCGAGGAATACGAAATTATCACGGGCGAAGGCAAGGTACTGACCTGTTCGCCCAGGCAGGAGCCTTTGCTTTTCGAGATGGTGCATGGCTCTTATGGCACGCTGGGCATTCTGACCCGTCTGACCTTCAAGCTGGTGCCGGCAAAACAGTTCGTGAAAATGGAATATCGCAAGTTCAACAACTTCCCGGCCTACCAAGCCGAGATGCTCAGGCTGTGTAAAACCACCGAGTTTGATTTCATCGATGGCATCGTGCACAGCCGCGACAACTTCGTGCTTTGCCTGGGCAACTTCGTCGACAAGGCGCCGTACGTCAGCAACTACCGCTGGCTCAATATCTTTTACAAAAGCACCGCCGAAAAAAGCGAAGACTACCTGACCACCTTCGATTACTGCTTTCGCTACGATACCGAGTGCCACTGGATCACGAAGTCCGTACCACTTCTGGAGCAGAAGCCCGTGCGTTTTGCCGTGGGTAAGTTCGTGCTTGGATCGACCAACCTCATCAAATGGTCCAAGCGCCTCGATTCGCTGCTCAAGCTCAAGAAACGCCCCGACGTGGTGTGCGACATCTTCATCCCCGCGCGCCGCTTCAATGATTTTTGGAAATGGTACGAGAAGGATTTCGATTTTTTCCCGCTCTGGGTCATTCCCTACCGCATTCCCAAGATGTACGGCTGGGTTTCAAAAACCCATGGCGCGCGCATGCAGGGCGATCTGATGATCGACTGCGCGGTGTATGGCAAGCCTAATGGTCATGCCAGCGTCGATTACTCCAAGATGCTCGAAGACAAGACTTACGAGCTCGATGGCGTCAAGACGCTGATCTCGCGCAACCACTATACGAAAGAGCGGTTCTGGGAAATTTACAATCGGGAGAATTATGATCAGGCGAAGCTGCGGCTGGACCCGAAGGCGGTTTTTCCGGGGTTGTTTGAGAAATTTCATCGCGTGTGAATATGTGCAAAATAGGGCTGGCTAAGTGTGGTAAGAACTATATTTTAAAGTAATCAATATCCTGGCATCCTTCGGGTTTGTAATATTCAAGATGAGGCAGGAAAATTTGTTTTTGAAAAAGGTGCGATTCGCGAAAGCGAGTTGGCCGAAGACTTGATGCTCATGGACAGCCATCGATGGCCAGTACGTGCTATGTCCGATCGCTTTCAATGCGTTTGATTGCGTCCATTAGGGGAGACGACGAGCATCATCTGACTTTCGGTGATGATGAATTCAAGCTTCGGTTGTGCGTTGGCCATAAGGCTACTTTCCTTGAAATTCCTGTAGTGCCGTTAGAAGAGTATCAGACATTTCGCCGATGCCAAATACCCCGTTATCGAGCAAGAGCTTTCTCACGTGTGGACTCACGGTGCAGAGACGTGTCGTCCCAGACTTATCGCGTACCGCCTTTTTTAGTCGATGAATCGGCGGGATTCCATTGATGTGAATGGCGGTTACTTCCTGGAAATTCAAGATTACATACTTGGCGCCGTGCTCGGTGAGGCGACTAAGTATCTCGGTTTGGCATTTTTCGATCTCTGGGCTTGTTATCGCACTGAAAATGCCTTTAAACGAAACCACAAGAAGCGGTGGTTTTTCAGAAATTGTAAAACTGAGGCTGATTTCTGTTTTTTCCATTTTATCCTTGAATCGTCTTCACGACGCGATTCACCCTCGCTTGAACAAGCCGAAATATTGCCCGAAACGTTTTCCATCGTTTCATGTAGATGCGTTCCAAAGTATGAGCAGCTTCGATGTGAATGACTCGTGGTGTGAATGTCGATATTTGGATCTGACCTGGCGTATGGATAGCCAGATCGTCGTCCAGGTTTTCGACGAAAATCGAATATTGGAAATCCTTGAAGTCTGATTTCCGAATCAATGGAAACCGTATATTCCGCACACGTACCTCTTGACCTTAATGATATGCGGAAATTGTCGGCAAATTATTCAGCCATTTTCGCCTATAAAATCCAGTAAATGCGAGTCTTTACAAAGGTCTTTGTGTTTCCGAGCTTGGGTAAGACTCAACAGTATGTGCAAGCACGCACAAAGTCGGCGAAGACCAGTTCCAGCTCATCAACCCCCTGTTTGTCCAGTCCATGCCATTCGGGATGCCACTGCACAGCCCTAACCCATCGCCCGTCTTTGTCTTCAATCGCCTCGACCACGCCATCAGGCGCTACGGCCGTGGCTTTGAACAAAGGCGCAAGTTCGCGAACGCCCTGGTGATGAATTGTATTCACTTTCAGCTCAGATTTTCCGTAGAGTGACTCAAGCCACGAGCCAGGCGTAAGTTTCACGCCATGCACGTTCTGCTCGTAAATATCCCAATCGCGATGAACAAGGCTTCCCTGCTTTTCAGTCGAAATATCCTGATAAAGCGTGCCGCCAAAAGCCACGTTCATGATCTGCAGGCCGCGGCACACCCCAAAAATGGGGCGGCCGGCCTGCTCGGTTTTTCTGATCAGCATGATTTCGTAATCGTCGCGCACCTTATCGCCAGGCCACTTCACATCAAAGTCCTTGCGGCCATAAGACAACGGCGAAACATCGGCACCACCCGCCAGCAGCAGGCCATCGAGGCGTTCGACGAACTCGTCCACCGCCTCTTCGCTGCGAAGGTCGGGGATAATGACGGGCAAACCACCCGCGCGATAAACCGAACCCACCAAATTCGCCTCTGCGTAGTGCAGCTCCATGTTTTTAAACACGGCACGCTGCGGGTCGGCCGCGAAGCGGTTGGCTGAAACGCCGATAAGCGGTCGCCGCGCCATTTTACATGGTCTCGGCGTAGAGTTTTTCGAAATCAGACTTTACGACTGGCTTCGGGTTATTGTGCCAGCACGTGTCGTGCACGGCCTGCTCCACCAGCTCGCTCAGCATCTCTTCTTTCACGCCGGCATCGCTGAGCTTGCGAGGCAGGCCAATCGAGCGGCACAGCTCTTCCAGATACGAAATCGCCGCGTCAGCCGAGGACTTCGTATCGCGGCCAAGCACAGCGTTCACCGTGCGCGAGATTTCAGTCAGGCGCTCGCGGCTCACATCGGCGTTGAAGCGCATGGCGGGAACCAGCATGATGCCGTTGGCCAGGCCATGGTGCATGCCGGCGATGGTCGAAAGCGGATGCGCCAGCGAGTGCGTGACACCCAGTCCTTTTTGAAACGCGATGGCTCCCATCATCGAAGCCATCAGCATGTCGCCGCGAGCTTCAAGGTCCTGGCCGTTGTCGCAGGCCTTCTTTAAGCTCTTGGCGCAAAGACGAATGCCGCCCAGTGCGATGGAGTCGGCGAGCGGATGCGTGCCCTTGGCAAGATAGCTTTCCACGTTGTGGGTCAAAGCATCCAAACCAGTTGCCGCGGTAATTTTCGCGGGTAGGTCAACCGTAAGCCGTGCGTCGGCAAACACGTAGTTGGCCAGCAGGTACGGGCTGAAGACGATCGTCTTGGTCTTCGTCTTCGTGTTGACGATAACGGTCGAGCGGCCCACTTCGCTGCCAGTGCCAGCGGTAGTTGGAATCGCGATCATCGGTGCAACGTTGGACGTAATCTTGTCGTAACCGCCCAGCGCGTCGTCATAGTCGAAAATGCTTCCCGAGTGCGTGACCATCAGGCGTATCGCTTTTGCGACGTCGAGCGGGCTTCCGCCGCCCACGCCCAGGATCCACTGGCAACCGCCGGTCTTGTAAGCCGCAACACCGTCGTGCACGTCCTTTTCGTTAGGGTTGCCCTGCACGTCGGTATAGGCGGCAAAAGGAATCTTCGCCTTTTCCAAGGTGGCGACCACCGACTTGTAAGCGCCGGTTTTCGCGAATCCGGGATCGGTCACGATGAGGCACTGTTGATCTCAGCCATGTTTTTTCACCTCGATGAGTAGGATGCCGTTTAGATAATCTCGAAATACCGCTCGTGTTCCCAGTTCGTGACCGCGCGACGGAACTGCTCGACTTCCCAGCGGCGGGTCATGACGTAATGATCGACGAATTCCGAGCCTAGATAATCGCGCGCGACGCGGCTCTCTGCAAGTTTTTCAGTCGCTTCTTCAAGCGAAGTCGGCAACGGCTCGGCGTCTTTTGCCCCAGCCAGATACGCGCTGCCTTTAAGCGGCGCGCCAAGCTGCATTTTTTGTTCAATTCCCCACAGGCCGCTGGCAATACTTGCGGCCATGGCGTGGTACGGGTTCAGGTCGGCGCCGGCCAGCCGGTATTCCACGCGGGTTGATTTGCCCGGGCCCGATGGGCCGTTGATTACGCGCAGCGCAGTGGTGCGGTTCTCATTGCCCCACGTTGCATTACAAGGTGCCCACGCCATGGTGTGGCGGCCCGTGCGTTTGTACGAGTTGATCGTGGGCGAAATCAAAGCCATCAGCTCTGGCATCGCTTTCACCTGGCCTGCGACGTACTGGCGAAAAAGCGTGCTCATGCCGAACTCGTCTTTCGGGTCGGCAAACAGGTTGGTCTTCACGTCTTTGTCCCAGAGCGACTGGTGCATGTGGCCCGAGCAGCCTGGAAGATTCGGGCTGACCTTGGCCATGAACGTGACCATCGCGCCGTGGCGCGCGGTGATTTCTTTCATCGCGGTTTTAAAGAGCGCCGCCTTGTCGGCGATTTTCAAAACGTGATCGTATTTGATGGCGGCTTCGTACACGCCCGGGCCGGTTTCGGTGTGAAAGCCCTCAAGCTCGATGTCGTAGTCGCGCATCGAGCGCAGGATATCGTGCACCAGTGGCTGCTGCGAAGAAGCGCGCAGCACGCTGTAGCCGAACATTCCTGGCGTCAGGTTTTCCAGGCCACGATAATGCTTCGCGCGCACCGACTGCGGAGTTTCCTTGAAGATGAAAAATTCGAACTCAAAGGCGCACATGGGCTCATAGCCCGCTTTGCGCGAGCGTTCCACGACCCTCTTTAGAGTTTGGCGCGGGCAGATGGGCAGCGGAGAGCCGTCGCTTTTGTAAAAGTCGGAAAGAATAATCGCGGTGTTCGGCTCCCAGGGCACGTAGCGAAGCGTCGTTTCGTCCAGGCGGGCCAGCGTGTCGGGGTAGCCCGTATGCCAGCCGGTGTACATTTTTCGCGACTCAGCCGAACCGGGCGCGTTGTCGTACAATACGTCAGCCGAGTCCCAGCCAAACACGACATCGCAAAAGCCGAAGCCCGAGTTCAGCGCGCTTTCGAGTTTTTCAAATGAAAGGTACTTGCCGCGCAGGATGCCGTCGGTGTCAAAGGCGCCGACTTTCACGCGTTCCACGCCGCGATTAAGCAGTTGCTGGATTACGGGATGAATGGCCATGTGGTCCTCCAAATCGAGCTATATTTGATCTATTTGGAGTAAAACGGGCGACTGCTTTAGGCAACCTCTTTATTGGCGATTTGCCGTGGCAGCGACCCGGTAAGCACGTCTAAGAGCGATTCTTCTTGAAGTACGGCCCGTATTTCGGGCTCCGACAGCGGCTCGCAAAACTGCAGGCCATGCACGTAAAACGTGTCGATCCGAAAGTCGTCGCGCCCCCAAACGGCTCGGGCCTTGATTTGAAGTTCGCGGCGTTGGGCGCCCAGCTCGAGCGCCACGACCACGAGCACGGGCTCACCGTGCGATAGTCGCGCGGTCGTGCGTATTGCACAGCCGCCCCCGCTAAATGAAATGAGCGTGCCCTTCAGCTGCAAGCGGTCACCTTGCTGCGCGTATATGCTGCGCAGGGTTGCGGGCAGCGAAATCTCGTGACGGGGCCATTCTCTGGAATCCGCTGTGGTGGCATTCATAGAGAATAGTTCAGATGGTGGTAGATGAGCGCGAACATTACCAATCCGAACTGCACTGCGGTCCAACCGATGCTCAGTATTTTATTCATAGTGGGTGACTTAGCAACACTCGAGCCAATGTCTTACCAATGCAGTGCTGGAATTATTTGAGAGCTCCGGTGTTGTTGTAAATTCTTGATCGCATTTCGAGTGCTTGCTCTTTCTGGATACGGATTCAATATCACGGGTAATGCTGACATATAGGGTGCTGGTCATAGACGACAGCCCGGATATTGCTATGCTTGTCCAGGAGCTGCTTATTGCCAGCGGCTATGGCGCCGATACGGCCCATGACTTCGAAGACGCGCGCCGGCTGCTGGCCATGCGCGAGTATGATGCCGTTTTGCTCGATTATATGCTGGGCGAAGAAGATGGCGGGCAGCTGCTGGGCGAAATTCTGGGCCGCGACCCCACGCAGTCGGTGATCGTCATGACGGCGTACGGAACCATCGAGCGCGCGGTCGAGATGCTCAAGAGGGGGGCTGTGGGTTACATTCCCAAGCCCTTCGACAACAAGGAGCTGCTGCAGCAGATCGAGCGCGGCTGCGAGCGCTCGAGCTTGAAAAAGGAAAATCGCCGTTTGCGCACCATGCTTGCAGGCAAGGGCGTGATTGACAACATCATCGGCACCAGCGAGCCGATGATGAGGTTGTTTGAACAGGTGCGGCAGGTGGCGCACGTGGATAGCACCGTGCTGGTAACCGGCGAATCGGGCTCGGGCAAAGAGCTGGTCGCGCGCGCGGTGCACGACCTCAGCCCACGCGCGAAAAACCGGTTTGGCGCGATAAACTGCGGCGCGATTCCGGCGAATCTGCTCGAGAGTGAGCTGTTCGGGCACAAGCGCGGCGCCTTTACCGACGCGCGCACCGACCGCAAGGGGCTATTTGAAAACTGCAATACAGGCTCGCTGTTTCTGGACGAAATCGGCGAAATGCCCATTGAACTTCAAGTGAAGCTGCTGCGCGTGCTGCAGGAAAAAGAAATCGTGCCGCTGGGGTCGGACAAGCCGGTGCCCGTCGACGTGCGCATCATCACGGCAACGAATAAGACGTTGCGCGAAGAGGTACGCAAGGGAAAGTTTCGTGAGGACCTTTATTTTCGCATCAATGTCATTCCCCTGCACGTGCCGGCGTTGCGCGAGCGGCGGGAAGACATTCCCATGCTGGCGCACCATTTTCTGCATCTGTATTCGACGCAGTTCAGCAAAAAAATGACGCCCATTCCCGAGGCCATCATGCGGCAGCTTATGGCCTATGACTGGCCTGGCAACGTGCGTGAATTGCAAAATAACATCGAGCGAGCGGTCGTTATGTCAACTGATGGGAACATACATGAGGAGCACCTGTTCATGGATGCCATGCTGAGTGCGCGCGAGGAGCGTCGTGATTCGATGGCCGAAGGGCCGCTGCTGCCTTATTCCGAGGCTAAAGAGGAATTCGAGAAAAGTTATCTTGATCGTCTGCTCGAAAGCACGGGGGGCAACGTCGCCGAAGCCGCACGGCTTGCCGGGCGCTATCGCGCCGACATTTATCGCTTACTGAGCAAGTATCAGATCAAGCAGCCCAAGAAGTAGGCCGCCGCCGGGTCTCGGCCAACAGTACGCCATCGTCGATATTTTCGAGGTCGTGAAAAGTTTCGTCGAATGGAGCCTTATCCAGCGAATATTGGTAGCTCGTCTTCATGATGCGGAAAAATGCAATCCACGTGCCGGTTATGCGGGGCGCCGGTATTGACGGTCGCTGGCACGATAAAAGCAAACGACATTCGGAGCCAGCTTGCTCCGGTCGTCGGGCATTTCTTCAGAAGCCCCAAGGACAACGGGGCGGCCGCGCCCGAGCCATTTTGTCGCGTTCCAAAAAGCAGTGCGCTCGGGGGTCATGGTTTCGACCGCGCGAGAGCCCAGATAGGCAAACAGCACGAACACCAGTAAAAATATCGCAACCAGCACGGCGACCTGGGTGTTCGAATGCGCCATCGAGTTCAGAATACGAATTCCAGCCACCGCCAATGCCGTTAGGGCAAGCACCGCAAAAACCACCCAGCGCGAAAGTATTCGCCAGGAATCATCCATGGTGGCCTGATCCTGTCCGAATACCATGCTGCCAATTGAAATCTGGGCGTCGCTCGAACGCAGCATATCGGCATTATAAGAATCGAGGTCTTTCGGATTCAGGAGAATTCGACTGAAGATGAGCGTGGAGCAGGCAGCTCTCAGGCCATTCTGAACTGAACTTGCTTCTTGAAGTGATTTGCAGCGGGCAATGTACATAACCATGCGGCTAACTCGCCTTTCTCCGTGTTGCACCTTGTCTTCCGCTTTGCCTTGCAATATGCAGACCCTACGCCGATGAAAATACCTCACCTCGTTCTGCCGTTTTTCTGCTTTCTGGTTTTTTCCGGATTTACCTTTCGGGTGACCGAAGACCTGGGCTCGTTGGACTGGGGAAAAGGCGAGGTACCGCCACTCGTCATTGAACAGCTCATGGAGGGCCTGACGACCTCTGGGGAAAACGGCGCGCCGGTGCCCGCATTGGCGTCGGGCTGGAAAGCCGGCCGGGGCGCAAAACACTTTATTTTTTTTCTACGCGCGGGCGCGAAGTGGTCTGACGGCAAACCTGTTTGCGCGCAGCAGTTTGTCGATGCCTGGCGGCGCGTGCAGTCGCCTGAATTTGCCTCGCCCTACGCCCATTACCTTTCAGACTTGCAAAGCGCGCACGCCGTGGGCTGCGACAGGCTTGAGGTGCGACTGAAGCATTCGGCGGCCTACTTTCCAGCGCTGGCCAGCCACTGGGTGCTGGCTCCAATACGGCTCGATCTTCTGAAAAAATTCGGACGCAACTGGCTGCGGCCTGAGAATTTGGCGGTAACCGGGCCCTATGTGCTGGACTCATGGGTCGCCGAAAAGGAATTTATTTTGAAACGCAATCCATCTTACTACGGGCCTTCTCCCAATGAAGAGCGGCTCAAAGCCGTGGTGGTGAGCGACGATGCAACGGCTTTGAACCTTTTTCAATCCGGCGCGCTGGACTGGCTTCGCGACGTGCCCTTTTTGGAAAAAGAGCGGCTGGCCAAAACCAAGGAATATTCCGTGTACCCGGCGTTCGTGGGTTATCACCTGGGGTTTTTGATGAACGGCGAGGCGGCGCTCGACCGCAACGCGCGCTGCGCGCTGGCTCAAGCCCTGGACAAGAGAAACATTCCGTTGATTCTAAAAGGGGGCGAAACCGCAGCCGGCGGAATTCTTCCGCCAGGGCTGGGCGGCGACGCTGAGGCGGGAAAATTTGATGCGGCTCGGGCCCGCCAGCTTTGGAGCTCTTCCCGGGCGTCAAAGCCAGGGATACCGCTCGAGCTGAATTATTACGCCAAGGACATTCACGGCGTACTGGTGCAGTGGCTGCAGCAGGAGTGGAAGAAAAACCTGGGTATCGACGTGCGGCTCATCCGCACCGAGCCCAAAACGTATTGGGCGCAGCTGCTCTTTCATGGGGGAATTTATTTCAGGTAGCGGCGGCAACTGGGGCCATTACAGCTCGAAGAGTTACGATGAGCTGGCGCTGAAAATTTCGGCTTCGGCCGCGGGCGACTCGGCGCTTGCGCGCAAAGCGCAGCAGCTTTTGCTTGAGCAGGACTGCGCCGTGATTCCGCTTTATTTCAGAAAAAACTCCTCGCTTCTGGCGAGTGGCTGGCGCGGGTTGGCGATAAATCCAATGAACTACGTCTACCTGAAAACCGTGCGGCGCATGCCGGCGAATTAGCGTTTAAGGCTTGGCTAGGGCGGCAGAGTCTGCGGGCACCGCTTGGAGCGCGGCTGCAGCAGCTGGTGCCGCGGGCGCGGTTGCGGCTGTGGCTTCGGCTACCGAAGCGGGCGTCGGTGCCGCAACGTTTGCCGGTGCCGCGACCGCGGGAGCGACAAAGCTGGTCGTGCCTACGTTCACTGCCGCGCCTGGCGTGGGCGTAATGAAGCTGACGGCAGTTTCAGAACCTTTGAACGAAACGTTTTCGGCCGTGCCCGGCTTAACTTCGGTGGGTGCTTTGAGATCGGCAGGTTTAACTTCAGTCGTTGGTGGTTTTATTTCCCCGATCAGGGCAACGGCGGGTTTAATACCAATGGCACCGCGTTCGGCAACGTTGGCCACAGACCGCGACGGTGTCGCTTTCGAGACTTCTTTAAGGGCCGTGCCATCGACATCCACGAGTCTTCCCTGTTTGGCGGGAGGATTATAGTTTTTCATGTCGCCCATGAACTGCTTGTCGAGCGCCGGGTCTTTTTCGACCTCGATGTTTTCTTTAAGATACGCGGAATGCGCTTCGGCAAAGATGAGCTTGTGTTTTTCGCGACGTTCTTCGGCAGTGGGCTTTACTCCCCGGCGCATGTTTTCGGCCATCCAGCGCGAATATTCCGCCTCGGCTTTGCTGAACGCGGCGATATATTCGCCCTCGGCAAAGCACGGCATCGGCGTGACGAGAGTGCCAAACAATATAAAAAATACTGTAATTTTGAAGCCTTGTGCCATTTTCCCCCCTGAAAATTGATCGCGATGGCACCGAACCTATACCCGATAGAAATGATAAGCTTATTCCTGGGGAAACACAAGCAGACCGGTTTTCTTGAGAATTTCAACAAGTTGACGGTCCCGGAATCCTGCGTTTGGATGCCCGCATCCTGGAGGGTCTGCTGATGCGGTTTTTCTGGCTGATGGTTTCAGGCGCGGCTTTAGTGCTGGCAAGCTGCGCGAAGCCGGAATTACCCCTGGCGAGCTCAGGCCACCGGTCATCGACTACTTCTAAAAAGCAATCCAAAGCACGTCTGCCAGATGTGGGCTATCTGCTGAATCCCAGCTCGCTCTACGCCTATCGCGCGGTGCCGGGAGCAGGTGCGCTGGAGGAAATAATTCGGGTTGGCGCGCGCGCGCTGGACTGGGTGGATGTATTGCAAAAAGACGTGAACCCGCGCGAGCGCGAGCAGATTTGGCGACGCCTTGACCGCATTGGACACGAGCCGGTTGCCGACGCCCCGCTGGTGTACAATCACGAAACCATTTTTGAGAGTTATAAAAAAGCCATGGCCAGCGCACCGGCCCAGGTTGTCGAGGTGTTGCGGGCAAACAGCGCCTTGCCCGCCATGCCGCCAGAGCACCTTTCGGCCAAAGACATCGTGGTCGCCGTGCGCGAGATACACACTATTTATTCCCGGGCCAGCCGCTGGCTTGTGCTTTACCAGTCCCGTTTGGCCATGAGCAAGGCGAACCGTGATTTTCGGCCGTGGCTCAAGCTCAGGCAAAAGCGCCAGTTGTTCACGTCCATGACCTCGCGCTGGGCACAGCTTTCCGATGCGGAGCACGAGCGCTTCACCACCGAGGTGGCCGATGTCTGCCCGCTTGCGTATGGCGAGGCCGCCACTCAATGTCGGGCCTTGGTTTTAAATCTGGCTATCGCTAAAAATGGAATCAGTGCGCATCAGTGGCTCGAAGCGCTGCTGCAGCGAGGCCAGCGTGAGTTCGATGCCAAGTTCGGCGTGCGTGAAGCGCGCACCGGAGTAACGATTTCGAACCTGGGTATTCATCGGATTATTGGCGTGCCGGTTTTTGGGATCGACGCGAATGTTTTCGGCTGGCTGCAGGAGCGCGTGAGCGAGGGCTGGAGTTTCAGGGACGCCGCCGGAAATGAGCAGCTGAGCGTGAGGCTGACGGCAACCGACGACCCCGGGCCCGAAGCTTTGAAGATCGAGTGGGAAACCGGCGCGCTGCCGCATGTGAATGTTATTTCGGGCGACGTGGTAACCATGGATTCCAATACGCCCAGGTGGCTTGAGCATACTCAGGCCGTCATGCGCCACGAGTTCGGGCATATTCTGGGTTTTCCCGACTGCTATACTGAATTTTGGGACGAGGCACTGAGCGCGTTCACTAATTACGCGCTCGACTCCAATGATGCGATGTGCGCGCTCTCGGGGCAGTTTTCAGACCGGCATCGCGAGGCTCTGGTTCGCGGCTACTTTACCGACAAGGCGCTTTTGCGAATGAGCAGCGACTCGCATTGGTCGGCTGCCGCGCTGTGAAAGGCCGCGGCCAGGCGTTCCCACTTGTGCTTGAACCAGTAACGTTCGTCGTAAACCATTTTGAGCGCGCCGGTTACGCCCATGACCACGTAGGTCCACTTGGCCGCCGAACCCAGGTTGAGCAGGTGCATGTTCTTGAGCAAGCCATAGGCGACGTTCCAAAGGGTGTTGATGGCAATGGTTTTTTTCGGGCTCCACTGCCCTTCTTTGATCACGATGCTTCCATCCGGAAGCGTCGTGGCCTGATGACTGTTGATCCATTGATCGATCCACGAACGGGCAACGAGGTTCACCGCAGTGTTCTCGACATTGGTTTCAATGCCTTTGGCGGTTAAAAGCTGGTCGAAGCCAAAGGCGCTTCCGACAACCAGGAAATTCGTGATGAAGGAACGAATCGCCGCAGTGAGCAGAAAGAAGGCCTGGCCTTTGCGCACTTTAAACACGCCGGGCTTGGTTTCGGTTACGGTGGCGCCTTGGCTTTGTACGTCGGCAAGCTGGCGGCCCCAGTAGCCGTTCACGGCAACCCAGGTAAACAAGGCGGCCACGGCCGGCGCGATGTGCACGGTCGCACCCTGGGTTTGGGCCAGATACAGGCTAAATCCGAGCGACAAGCCGGCAATTCCGCCTTGCATCAGCGAAGTTCCGGCTTCGCCCAGCTTTTGCTTTGAGGTGCGTCTGAGTTTGGTCCAGACCGTAAATCCATTGGGCAGGCCAAATATTCGGCGACTCAAAAACTTCGCGTTCTGCCACGCTCCGCGCACGGCCTTTTGGCTTGCAGCGAGGCCGGGGCCTTCGCCGTAGTTGAGCAGACTCGTGGCTTGAACCGCGTTGTCGCGCGCATCGGCCAGCGCGGCGTCGACCTCGCCTTGTTCGACCAGGTCTATTTGATAAGCAATGTGCGCCTTCTCAAGATGCGCCACAATCCATTTCAGCTGTGCTGGAAGTTCGCGGCCCACGTGCATGATGAGTATAGGGTCTTTGGCCGAAGCCGGATCGGCGGCGGCTTGTTTCTTGAGTCCATCCACGAGCTCTTTTGCAAAATCATCGGCGGCCGCAACTGTGGGAAGATTGGTGGGCGCAAGAGTGTCGGCTTGGGCGTGCGAAAGCGTCGAAATGAAGCACAGAAAAGCGAGAGCCATGGTCCAGACGCCGGATCGTGTTCGCATGCCGTCTTATAACACGGCGCAGCATTAAAGCATCATGATAATAGCATTGTAATTACATTGGCTTATGGTTAGTAAAAGTCATATGTTCCTCCGATTTTTCCTCCTCACGGTCACCTGTTTTGGAGCCACTTCCGTGCTGAGCTATGAAACGTTCACTCAACTTCATGACCGGCTGCTCAAAGGTGCCACCGCCACTCAGCTTGAAGACGCCATTCCGCGGTTTTCTCGAAATCTGAAAATCGCGTCGGCGGTGTCGCTTGCGCACTGGACCGACTCGACACCGTTTGACGACCTGGCCAAGGCCTATATTCTTCCCGAAAAGGTCATGGATGCTTTGGGAATTGGTCATTCCGTAACGGTGGGCGTGGTGCATGTGCCTGCAGGGCTGATGCATTCTTATGGTTATCTTTTTTCGCAACTCAAAACGGCATATGGATTGAAGGGCAAGCGTTGGATTGAGTCGCGCCTGGATGAGCGCCTGGGCTTGAAAGCCGGGGTATTCAGCCCCTTCACCCGGGAAGGCGAATTTTTGTCCAACGTCACGGCAGTTTTGCTCGAGTTCATCGGAGCAAAGGCTTCGCTGCCAACCGCTGCTCGGCTTGTGCCCAGGACGAAGTCGGCCGGCAGTGTGAGCGAACACGTGAAATGGCGAACGGCAGAGGGCGTGGAAAAAGAGCTTACTATCTCAACTCATCTTATCAATCTGCTTGCGCTGCCGGGCCAGGAAACCAACGACGTGAAGCTGCTGATGTACGAAGTGGTCGATGCGAAAAAGCATCGCCTCGTAACCGCCTTTCCGGTCGAGCAGAAGTTCGCGGAAGCGATTATTGGCGCAAAACCTGAGTCTGATACCCAGTTTCGCCCACGCTTCAACTTGTACATCGACCCGACCTGGAAAGTCGTCGCGCACCGAAGCGAAGGATTTGCGGCGCAGGCCGATTAGTCAGCGCAGGCGTAGCAGGCCGCTGATTTTTTTGCGCAGGACAAAGTCAAATTTGTATCCCAGGCGACGAGTGGCGTTCAGGCCGTTCACGTAACCCAGATAGCGTTCATGTTGTTCGCGTGCACGCGTGGAGTCCCTTTCGAGCCTGGTGGTCGCGCTTGTGGCATGAATGCGATAGAATACGCGGCAATCCGGGTGATATTCGTTCCGGCCCATGAAGGCATCGGCGTGTATGATGTCCGAGCCGTCGAAAATGGGATCGATGAACATCCGATTTTTGATCAGTGCCGTGCGATAAATCAGCGAAGAACGGGTGCAGGCCGAACCCAGCACCTGAACGAACGGTGGAATGGGACGGCCTGAAAAAACCGATTCGAAAAGCGCGACGTAAACGTTAACTACCGCGGAGTTGGTCCGCATCGAAGTTACAATCACTTCGGCCTTGGTGTTCAGACGGCTTTCGAGGCGTGCGAAGTAGTCGCCCAAAAAATAATCGTCCGAGTCCAGAATCTGCAACCACGTGCTATCGAAAGCGCGCTCGATTAGCCGGTTGTAGTTGCCGTGAATGCCCAGATTCGCCTCGTTTACGTATAGCCGGACGTAGAGGTCGGGGTTACGCCGTCGAAAGCCGTCGATTTTTTCCCGCGTGTCGTCTGACGAGCAGTTGTCGGTGAAGAGAATGCACTGGGGTACGTGCGACTGCGTTTCGATCGATTTGAAAATGTCATCCAGGTAGCGGCCAGAGTTGAAGGTGGGGATTCCCAGGGTAAGGTCGAGCATTGTTCTCATGAGGGGAGGTTCTTTCTCATCCAGGCATCGAGTACCAGCAGCGCCCAAAGCGGACGCGAACGGTCTTCGCGCCGGCTTTGATGACTGCGCTGCCAGGCGACAAAGGTGTTGCGCTTCAGTATGCCCGCATTCCACACGGGCGAGTCCTCAAGAATGCCGTTGAGGCGAGTTGCAAGCGGCCCGCGCAGCCAACGCGCCAGAGGAATCGCAAAACCCTTTTTGGGACGATGGATGATGTTTTCGGGCAGGTGCGAGCGCGCCGCGAGTTTGAAGAGGTATTTGCCCGTGCCATCACGAAGCTTGAAGCGCGATGGCAAACCGAAGGCGTAGTCGATGAGCTCATTGTCAAGCAGCGGCGGGCGTACCTCGAGGCCGTGAGCCATCGAGGCGCGGTCCACTTTCGTCAGCACCGAACCTGGCAGGTAAGTCGTAAAATCAAGAGCCAGCAGCGAGTTCAGCTGGTCTGACGCAAATGCCAGCTGGTCGCGCTCTGCCCTGGCCGGCTCGCGAAGCTGCGGAACAGCCAGTTTAAGATCAGGCAGGTCGGTGCTCGACATCCAGCGCAGGTGGCGTGCAAGCAGGTCATTGTCCCAGCGCAGGGCGAAGCGCTTGGCTTTCCATTCGAACGACTGATAGCCGTCGTTCACGGGCAG
The DNA here is from genome assembly GCA_016194725.1 of Deltaproteobacteria bacterium. Classification (GTDB taxonomy): domain Bacteria; phylum Bdellovibrionota; class UBA1018; order UBA1018; family UBA923; genus JACQAX01. The sequence goes on along the minus strand of JACQAW010000260.1, from coordinate 4,739 downwards.
CCGTGCCACGGCCTTGTCGATAAGCAGCTTTCGCAGCACGCTGGGAATATTTTGGTACAGCAGCGCATAGCCGTGCGCGCGATAGGTGGGATACCCCGCCCAAAGCTCGTCGCCGCCGTCGCCACCCAGCACGACTTTCACGTGCTGGGCCGCAAGCTTCGACAGCAAGTAGGTTGGCAGAAATGACGGGTCGCCCAGAGGCTCGTCCAGCGCGCTCAGGGCGGCGTCGATTGTCGTGAGCAGCAGCGATTCAGTCAGCACCTCTTCGGTGTGCTGCGTTTTCAAAAAACCGGCGACCGCGCGGGCATGCGCGCTTTCATCGAAGCCCGAGTCTTCAAAGGCGATTGAAAACGTGCGAATCGGGCGAGCGGAATGGGCCTGCGCCAATGCCGCCACCACAGATGAATCGATGCCACCGCTCAGAAAAACACCGACAGGAACGTCGGCCACGAGCTGCCGCTTCACGGCCCGGCTCAGGCAGTCCCAAAGCTCAAAGGCCAGCTCGCCCTGTCCCATCAAAGGCGCGCGAGGTCGCGCTTCGCGCAGATTCCAGAACCGCCGGCCTTCGGAAATCACGCCGTCGCGCCAGACGATGTACTCGCCCGGCGCCAACCGCGAGATGCCGTCGATCACCGTGTCGGGGGGGCGGCCGTAATCGGAAAAAAAGTACTGGGCCAGGCCCTCGACGCTAAGCTTCGTGGGGCAGGCCGGATGAGCCAGCAGGGCCGAAAGCTCTGAGGCAAAAAGAATTCCGCCCTCGGGCAGAGCCGCGAAATAAAGAGGTTTGATTCCGGCGCGATCACGCGCCAGCGTCAGCTCTCCCGTATCCTGATTCCAGATGGCAAAAGCGAACATGCCATTCAGGTCGGTCAGCCCGGACGGCCCATGCTGCTCAAAATGGTGAATCACGACCTCTGTGTCGCTCTTCGTGCTAAAACCATGTTGCTGCTCTTCAAGCCGCGAGCGCAGGGCGGCGAAGTTGTAAATTTCGCCGTTGTAGGTAATCACCAGCGATCCGTCTTCGTTGGCCATGGGTTGATGGCCGCCTTTGAGGTCGATGACCGAGAGGCGTCGGTGTCCGAGCCCTACGTGCCAGCCTTCGCGCTCGCTAAACCACTCGCCTGCGCCATCGGGGCCGCGATGCCGCACGCGTTTCATCATGAGATGCACGGTCTCTAAATCGCGTTCACGCTGAACGTAGCCTACAATTCCACACATTTTCGCGTCGCAAAGCCCAAGGTGCGTGAAATCGAGTAGCTCGATTTGTACTGCGACTCGTAATAGGTGCGAATGATCAGCTCGGCTATGATTCCCATGCCGATGAACTGCACGCCCACCAGGCCGAAGATCATCGAGATGATGAAAAGCGGGTTCTTGTGCACCCAAACGTCGTTGTGGAATTTTTCGTAGAGCACGTAAGCCGAGCTTAAAACACTGAAGCCCAGCATGGCCACGCCGGCGCCGCCAAAAAGATAAATGGGCTTGGTGTTGTAGCCGCGCATGAACCACACCGTGATCAGGTCGAGCAATACCTTGAAGGTGCGCAGAATGCCGTACTTGGACACTCCCGCGTGCCGCGGGCGGTGGTTCACCTCAACCTCGGCCACGCGTGCACCGAATGATTCCACCAGCACGGCAATGAACCGGTGCATCTCGCCATAGAGCTTGAGCTCGTCGGTGATTTCGCGGCGGTATACTTTCAGCGAGCAACCCAGATCGTGAACCTTGGTTTTGGTAACCAGGCGAATCAGCCAATTCGCCACGCGCGACGGCACCGTGCGCAGAAAAAAACCGTCCTGGCGCTTTTTCCGCCAGCCCGAAACAAAATCGCTGCCTTCTTCGAGCACGCGAATCATTTTCGGAATATCCAGCGGGTCGTTCTGCAAATCCGAGTCCATGGTGACGATAATACGGCCAGAGGCGTGGCGAAAGCCCGCGTCGAAGGCCGCAGCCTGGCCAAAGTTCTGTCGCAGGAAGACTACGTTCAGATTCGGCTTCTCGCGTGCCAGCTCTTCGAGCAGCTGCGCGCTGCCGTCGCGGCTGCCATCGTCGACGGCGATGATTTCATAGCTGCGATGAATCGGCGCCAGCGCCTGTTCGATTTCGGACAGCAGAGGGCGTATGTTATCGCGCTCGTTGAATACGGGCAAGATTACGGTGATATCCATGGTCCATGTTCAGGTTAACACGAATCATTCCGTGGGAATCGAGAACAGTTTTACCGAGTCAAATGACAGCAGCCAGACTTTGGTTGCGGTCGTGCCGCTAGGCAAAATGTTCTTGGGTATCAGAATCGTCTGCTCGCCCTTGCGCGAGTCGACCAATCCGGCCGTCGCGGTCTTGCCGTCAGACAGCAGGGCAAAAACCTGGAATACGCTTTTTGGCAGGCCGCTCGTTTTGAATTCCATGCCGGCGATGGTGGCCTTGACCGCAATTTGCGCGTCGAACGGCTGCGCAGCTTGAAACACGCCGCCTGCGCCGGGCGTGAAGTTCATGACGTGCGAGCGCTCGACGACCAGCGGCTTGAGCACCTTGGGTACCGATTTGGTGACGTAGGGATTGATTTCAGGATTCAGAATAACGGCTTCGCCTTCGGATAGCAGCGAGCCGTACTGCCCTTGCGGAAAAAGGCCTTGCTCGGCGCTACCCAGGGCCGAGAGCTCGATTTTCCGCGTAGTCGCGTACATGGGCTTGCCGGTGTAGTAGTTCACCGTATGAATGTAGACGTGATAAAGATACGTGACCTCGTCTTCGACGTCGAAGACGTACTGCTTCGGATGAATGGCATAAAACGGGCCCAGCCACCGAATCTCGTGCTCTCCGGCGATAGACGCGGCGTAGCGGCTGATTTCGCGGGCGAAGTTGTTACGGTAAAATGGGTCAAAGAACTTCGCGCATTCGGCACCGGCGTTGTAAAGCGGCCAGGTAAAAACCGCGGCAAGCATTGCAAGCTGGGTCGAGCGCCTGGCGCCGGGCCGCATGAGATTCTTCATGCCCAGGAGGGCGAAAAAATATACGGGCGGAAACAGGCAGAACAGATAGCGGGCTTCTTTATGACCCAGGGCGAACGAGTGAAAAGCCAGGAAAATGCCCAGCCAAAGCCCATGAAAAAGCGCGCCGGGCGTTTGTCTGCGCCAGCTGCCGGCCATTCCCCAGATGGTCAGCGCTGAAATCGGAATACTGCAAGAGCGAATCAGGAAAACCACGTTTTCCCAGGGATACTCGGGATAGCCCATCTCAGACCCCACCGCACCCACCGAGGCCTGGTACAGCTCGTGCAGAAACATGCCGGGGGCATCAAGAAACTCAGCTCGTCCGATGAAAAAGTAGAGCAAGCTGGGAATGAGAATCCAAAGCAGCGTGGGCGCGACCGTGAGCAGCGCGGCCTTGCGCGCGAAGTCGGCGAGCCGCAGCTTGCCGCGAGGTTTCAGCAGCTCGTGCGCGGCCATGATAATCGGCAACAGCGGAATGACGTTGTACCGGGTGCCCATCGTAAGCATTACGAACAGCGCGGTCAGCAGCCCATACTTCAGCCGACCCGACCTCCAATAGCGCAGATAAAAATAAAAGGTCCAGGTGGTCAACAGCGCGCCCGGAATATCTTCCTTCGATATCGGCGCGGCATGGATAATCAGGGGATTGAACATCAAAAGCGCGGCGCCCAGCAGGGAGTACAGGCGACCCAGATGAAATCGAAAAATACGGTAGGCCGCCCATGCCAGGGCGGTTGAAAGCAGCATCGAAACCAGGTGGCAGGCGGTAAGGGCAAAGCTGGGAGCGTCGTCGGCAACGTGCTTCGCCAGGGCAAAGACGGGCGAGAAAACCAATGGCATCACGTACGCGCGCGTGGGAAAATACCAGCTGTTCACCTCGCCCGCGAGGGTCTTGGCGTTAAGAAAAATTTCGTAAGTATCGTACATGTCGATACCCAGGCTCAGAGCCACGCCAAACAGGAACAGCAGCAGCACCGCAAGCAGCACGAGCAGCGTACGCTCAACGGGTTTTTGCATTCTCCCCCTTTTGCGTCGCCAGGAACAAAAACGGCAAAATGGTCAGTAAGGCCGCCGGATGCAGCAGCAGGCGATCAAGGGCGGTGCCCACGAACCAGCTTACCTCTTCGGGCAGCATGCTGATCGAGCTGAAAGCAAAGGCGAGCTGCAAGAGTACGATTACCAGCGCGATTTTCACCAGCCGATTCATTTTTTGCAGAATGGCCATGATGGCAAACGTTACCAGCAGTCCGCAAAGGCCATCCCAAAGCAGGGCGCGAAGCCGGGTGTAACCTTGGCCTGCCCAAAGCTCGGGTGCAAGCCCCAGCGCCGTTTGCAGCCGGGGAAAAAAATCAATGATCGCGTCGTCCAGGGTTTTGCCTTTCAGCATGCTGTCGATGCCCAGCCTGGCTATCCAGAATTTGTGCAGCAAGGCCGGAAGGAAAAGTAAAAATGGCCGCAGACCGCGCCGCGAACGAAATGTCGTGAACACCGCCGCGATAATTCCCGCTAGAATAACTCCCTCGGCCTTAATCAGGCTCGCGGCCATTGCGGCAAGCCAGGCCACGGGTTCAGGCTCGCGGCCAGTCAGCGCGAAGGCAAGGAACTCAATGAGCAGAAAAAACATGAGCAGGCCATCGACGTAGCCGCCGGCAGTGGCGTGGTCGACGGCCAGATAAGCACCTAGCGTCAGGGCGGCGCCAGGCCAGCGCCCCAGCCGGCGCCGCGCCAGCTGCCACAGCAGCGAAA
>JACQAW010000259.1 GCA_016194725.1 Deltaproteobacteria bacterium | reverse complement strand
CGAAATGGTTTTAAAAAGATAAAAACCGGTCAGGGCATGGAGTGCCACGTTGACGAGCTTGAAAGCGAATGGATTCAGGCCGCTTAAGCGGTAGTTGACCCAAAGTGAAATAGACAAAATAGGTCGATCGGGCAAAACATCGGCCAACGTGGAAAACAAGCCTTGCTGAAAATACTGCTCATTCCTGGCGATGCGACCAATATCGTCACCGATAAAAGCGCCATGGAAAGCGTTGATGTAACACGCGGCGGTAATCGCGAAAAACAAGGACAGCTGAAGCCACGTTTTCGCCATTTAGCTACTATAACCCCTTGATGTTTAGGTGCCAACCCCAGCCACGGGGAATTTTCGAAGGTACCACGTTGGGTCGGGCTTACCTTTTCTGAAAAGCAGCTTCGGAATACTTGAACGGGACGCCCTCAGGGTAATTTGTATTTCACATCCCGACTCCTTCTGTTAAAATTCAAGCTTGAAATCGAGACCTCAGAGCATGGCCCAATCGGCCGGCCGTCCCCTCGCCACCCGGCTTTTGATCGCGCTGGCAATTCTGCTCCTCTGGCAGCGGCTGATTGCCTTTGAGAGTCAATTCATTCCGAAAACCCATACGCTTGGCAGCAGCGAGGGTATCTATCGGCTCTCGGCGGTTCCGTTTCTTTACTTTTATTGGAATTTCGGCGTTTTCCCCGTGGCTGCTCCCGGAGTTCCCGACATCGTTCCGGCCGGGCTTCCCGCGACAGAGGTACTGGCCGCCGCGGGCCCCCGGCTTCGCAACGACCTGAACACGCCTGCGGCGTGGGGCCGAATGGGCGATTACGCGCGCTTGTTTCTCTATCTTCCCAGCTTATGGCTCGGAGCCGAGCCAGCAGAGGCCTCGAGCATTCCGGCGCATTCCGTGCTTTTCGTGCTCGCGCTGCTGTCAGTCGTCGTCGCATTCTGGCGCCAGCACCGCCTTGTCCAGGGCGTTGTCTTCGCCGTCCTGGTGGGGTCGAGCTCTTTCCAGCTTTTTGAGACCTATGAACACGACAATCTGTTTTCGTTGCCAATCACGATCGCGCTCTTCACCTTGGCGTTCAACCTGCGCTACTTCGCAGTCGCGACGAAGCCCGGCTTTAAGCGTTTCGATATCGGTGTCGCGGCTTTCACCGCGCTCATGCTGGCCACAGCGCGCGAGATCAGGTCAGAGCCCGTCGCCATCGGCGCCTTTCTCGTTCTTGTCTATCTGGGCAATTGGAATTTCAAGCTCAAGCAACGTCTACTGATGCTGGCGGTATTGGTCACGGTTTTTCTTGGTACTGCATTGGCCTGGGCGGCGTATTTCGACTCAAAATATCGCGATGCAATGCGGTTCGTGCAGGATCATGGCGGTAAACCCGCTGCTCCGCTATTTGTGCACCACCACCCGATCTGGCACGCCATCTACTGTGGCTTGGGCGACTTCGGTGGTGAACGCGGTTACAAGTGGTCTGATCATGTCGCCTACGAGGCTGCGCTACCCGAACTCCGAAAGCGCTTTTATCCTGATCTGCAGTTTGCGAAGATTCCGTTCTACTTCGAACGCGCGTCCCAGCCTAATGAGGCGTATCTCATCAAGCCCGAAGGAATCCCGGAGTACAGCCAGATCCTGCGCGAGCGCCTGCTGGAGGATTTCAGGCGAAATCCCGGCTGGTACGCACGACTTGCCGCCAAGCGGGTGCGGCGCATGCTGTTCGAGTCCCCCCCCCTTCAGCTCAATCTCGTGCTTACGACCGTCGAAGCGCCATTGCGGCTCTGGATCCTGATTCCCCTGCTCCTGTGGGCCGCTGCGACCCGACGCTTTTTCGAGCTGAAGCTGATGATCTTTCTGCTGCCTCTGGGTGCAACCGCCCTGCTCATCTTCTCGGACCTGGGTACTATCAATTATCAGATCGCGCATCTGGCGGGCGCCGCCCTGTTCCTGGGCAGTCACTGGGTCAATAAGGAAAAGCCATCACTCGGAAACGCCGCCCTTGTCTCTTCCGCCACCGGCCGTTCCGAAGGATGATATTTCCTGGCAGATGTAAACCGGACGCGCCTTTATTTCACTGAACATACGCGTAAGATATACTCCGACAACCAGCTGACTCGCTGCATTTGCGCCTCCCCAAAACGAGATGAAAAAAATCATCGTTGGCCAGCCGACGACAAATCGTATCCCATGAAAATACCTGAAAACCTCCCAACCCAGATATAGTAGGCAGACGGCAAAAGCCGAAGTCGTGATTATACCGAGCATGATCGTCAGCGGTCTTTCGCTGAACGAAGTCAAACCACTCACCGCGAGCTCTAACATTCGTGATATCGAGAATTTTGTTTTACCCCGGCGGCGAAGCGGTGACTCATAGCGGATTTCGATCGTGGGAAACCCCAACCAATGAAACAGGCCGCGATGAAAGCGGTCATGCTCGGGCAGCTTCACGAATTGCACCGCGACTTGATTGGAAAAGCCCCGAAAATCAGCTGCCCCAACCGGAATGACTGTTTGGCTAAGCTTGTCGAAAATCCAATAAAATAACCAGCTGCTCAGGCGCTTAAACGGTTTGCGTTGAAGGTTTTCGTGACGAACCATCTGCACATGATGAATACCCAGGTCAAGCTGACGCACGATTTCCGGAATCAGCGTTGGCGGATGCTCAAAATCGGCATCCAGCGTGATGTAATAACTTTGCACGTCGGCGAACTGCACCGCATAATCAAGGCCGGCCTGAAGGGCGGCCTGGTGGCCGAAGTTGCGTGAAAGGCGCAAGGTCACGACACGCACTCCCTGTGGCAGCATTCGCGCCGCCTCAGCGACTTTCGCACTGGTCTGATCTTTGGAGCCGTCGTCCACGATAATTATCGTCGGAGCCAGCTTGCCAAGAGACGCCTCATCCGACAGCACCTTGCCTAAAGCCATGACGAACGAGTCGATTCCTTCAGCTTCATTGTACGCCGGCGCGATGACGTACAAGGGCCTTTTGCTATCTTGACTCATGGTCTCCTCGCAAGCAGCGCCAGATTGATGGCCCAGCCATAATTCCATCCACGCGTCAGCCGGTCTAGCCGGCGTATTATCGACTTTGGCAGCAGTTGCCATGGCAGAAAATGAATTCCCTCAGCACGCACCACTTCCAGACCGGCGCCTTTGACCCACTCGTGAAGGTCGGATGGCCGCACCCAGTTCTCGTAGCCCTTGTAGTTTTTTCGCACGTGAAGACACTGGGCAAGGGACAGCAACCAGCGCCACCGCTGATTGGGGCACGATATCGCAAGATAACCACCGGGCGCCACGCGCT
>JACQAW010000210.1 GCA_016194725.1 Deltaproteobacteria bacterium | reverse complement strand
AGCTGCGCCGCGACCTTCAAGAGCTGGTGGTTCAGGCCGAGGCCGCGGTGAACGCGGGCAAAGACAGCGAGGCGAAGGACCTGTTTGCCAAGATTCTCGAAAAAGATCCCGAGAACCCGACGATTCTAAGGCTGCGCCAGACCCTCGAAGAAAGGGCGCAGGCGGCGGCAGCCGCCGAAGCTGCTGCAAAAGAGAAAGAGTTCAAGAAAAAGCAGCTCGAGGGAACGATCAAGGAAGGCCAGGATCTTCTGGCGGCCGGAAAATATTATGAAGTGATCGAGAAGATGGGCGACGCGCTGGTACTGTTTGCCAATGAAGAAGAAATGGCCAAGCAGGCAAATGGCATGATTGAAGAAGCCAAGAACACGCTGAAAACCAAGACGCAGCCGCATCTGGACAAAGGCAAGTCGCTCTTTGACTCGGGCGAGTACCTGCCGGCGCGCGAGGAATATTACCAGGCGTTGAAGGTGGATAACCGCAACTGGCCGGCACGCGAGGGTTTGGGAAAAATCAAAGAGGTTCTGCACGAGCGTTCGCGCCGCATATACATCGATGCCGCCGTGGCCGAAGGCGTGAGTGATTACAAGGGCGCCAAGCTCAAGTACAAGGAATGCCTCGACCAGGCGATGAAAGAAGACAGCTATTACGGCATGTGCTCGCGCAAGTACAAGCGTTTCGAGCTGGTGGACCGCTCGACTGCCGGGGCTAACCCCACTTCGCCGACGAACGACCCGGCGCCGCCCAAGATGCCTGCCCAGGTCGAAGCGCCACCCGAGGAACCGGAACCGCCAGCAGCGGGAGCGCCAGGCGCGCCGCCCGCGGATGGAGCCAAGCCCGACGTAAAGGTGCCCGACGCCAAGCCGCCGGAACCTCCGAAAGAGGAGTCGAAATTCTAATGAGCGATGCGAAACCCGTGCGCCTGACCACAGTTCGAGCCTACGGAGCGGTTTCCGATGCGGGGCCCGTGAGACCTTTGAACGAGGATGCCTATATCGCCGTGCCCGAGCGCCAGCTGTTCGGCGTGGCCGATGGTTTTGGCGGCAACGGCATCGGCGACATTGCCGCCAAAAAATGCCTCGAACACGTAAAATATTTCGTCGAGCACGGCCTGGGCGATTCGGAAGTCACCTTGCCCTTCATCTATCGCAGCTATTATACGGGCGGCGCGAATCTGGTCTTCAACGCGTTTCTGTACGCCAACCAGCAGCTCTTCGCCGAGAACAAGAAAAAGCAGATCAACGGCCGGGGCGGAGCCAGCGTGATGTTCGCGTTTTTCGAAGGCCGTCATATGACGCTGGCCAATGTTGGGGCGTGCAGCGCTTTCCTGGTTCGCCGCGGCCGCGTGCAGGCGCTGGTGCGGCCACGTTCCTACAACGCGCTCAAGGGTGTTTTTCAGGGAAGCTGGAATCCCAAGTATGCCTTTCCCCTCATGGCCATGGGCCATTCCAACGACCTTGAGCCCGAGATTCTCGAGCTCAAGGTTGAAAAGGGCGACCTGATCCTGCTCGCCACCGATGGAGTTTATCCCCGGCTCTCGGAAGAGGATTTCGCGGAATGCTTTTCGTTGCTCAGAAAAAAGGATTCCCTCGACATGGCCATTCAGGAGCAGAATCAACGGCTCATCGAGATCGCCAAGAGCAAGGGCAATACTGATAACCAGGCGCTGATATCGTTGGTTTGCGCGTAAGTTGGTATTTTGCTGGAGCTTGGCGATTTTACGCCGGGTTTGCTTCGGTTGCGGTTGCGGTTTCATTTCGGGTTTCGGTTATGGAAAAACTAGGTTGTAGTGCCCTCGATTTGATCCTGAGCGCCCAATTGTGCCCTTGGTGAGCGGGGGCGGCCTGTAAGGGGAGGATTGCTTTCTGCCTGGCCGGGCGTGGTGCGCTGGTTTGGTAGCTTCGATCGGGCCTGGTGGTTCGTGGGTTTGGTTGCTCGGAGTCTGTTTGGGTGTCGGGTGGAACCTTGATTCGGGTGCCTTTGGTTTTTGCGGCGTTCGGCTTCGCTTTTGGCCGGGCGTGAGAGGCTTCTTCGCGGCGGAGTGTAGGCACAGGCTGCTTTCCTTTCTTTTGACGGGGTGGAGTGGTTGCTGGGGATTTGGTTTGGGTTTTGGTGTTTTTTTAAAAACGAGTATTGACAAGATTCTGACGTCTGTCTGTGCTGGGTTATATTTAGAGCCTACAATGGCTGTTTTTTGCGCAAATTTGGATTGTATTCGTCGTTTGTCTCGCTGTGCCGCACGCAGCGGCTGGTGGATTTTCTTTTTGCGCTCCAGGGGCTTCCGGGGGCCTTAAACGGGGCCCTCAAATCCCGTGTTATTTATTCCTCGGGCTTATTAGGAGGAACTGAAAATGGGCTTTGAATATTTTTCTGATGCGGAACTTGTCGCCGATACCGTGCGGGCAGTTGGAGCTGAGCGGCAGGCCACACTTGCTGTCATCGACCGGCTTCGTGAGATCCAGGCGCGCTCGCTTCATCTTAAGCTTGGGTTTTCCTCGCTCCATGTGTTTTGCGTCGAAGAGTTGAAATACAGCAGGGGCGCGGCACACCGGCGCGTTTCTGCCCTGTGGCTTTGTGACGAACTTCCTAATGCTGAAAAAGCTATTGCCGAGGGGGCGCTCTCTTTGACTACGGCTGCCAGTCTTCAGAACTTTTTGAAAAATGATAAAAATGCGCCTCTAACGATGGAAGGCAAAGAAGAGCTGCTGGAAAAGGTTCAGGGTAAAAGCAAAAGCCAATGCGACGCGATCTTTAATCCTGAGAAAAAGGGCACCGTGATTCGATTCCTGGCTGATGAGGAAACCATGGAGCTGCTCAAGCGGCTTTCGGATTTGACTGCAATTAGCCAGGGCGATCAAGCTGGGCTGATCAAGCAAATAGCCAGGATCGCGCTTCGGGCCATTGATCCTCTGGCTAAGAAACCCAAGGCGGGCAGGGCGCGAAGTAAGCCAGGAGCGATTACAGGTTCTCCAAAGAACCTCAGATCGGCTGAGAAGGCAGCTGTTCCAGCTAAGCCTGGTTCAGCAAAAGAAAACGGTTCTCAAGCAAAACTTCACTTCGAGCTGAAATCCTTTTCCCGCTACACCGCAGTCGCAGTCGAGCGCGCAGTCTGGGAGCGCGATGGCGGGCAATGCACGTTTACCAACTCCTTGACCAAACGCCGCTGCAGCAGCCGCTTTGGGCTGCAGCTCGATCATCTCATTCCAGTGGCTTGCGGCGGGCCGTCCACGCTGGAGAATCTGCGGTTGCTTTGCCCCGGCCACAACCGGCTGGCAGCTGAGCGCGTGTTTGGAAAAGAGAAGATGGCTCGCTATGGGCGCACTCGTCATTGAAAATGAATCAGAAGCCAGCTCATGCCAGAAAATGGCAACCACTCCACGCCATAGGCCGTCCCCGCTCAACACGGGCATAATTGGGCGCTCAGGTTCAAATCGAAGGGTTTTCAGCAGAGCCCTACCGTTACCGTTTCAGTACAGTTTCCGTAACTGAAACTCTAACGGAAACCGCAATCGCAACCGCCAAACTGGCGTGACGACAGAACTGCAGCCCTATGCGACAATCACCTCCATGATCCTTCCGTGGCGAAAAATTCTGATCAGCATAGCCATAAGCGCCCATCTCCTCGCCATCAGCGCGCAAAACGTTCCCGCCAGCCGCTCCCTGCGCGCGCTCTATGACTGGTACATCGGCCTGAGCGGCCAGCTGCAAGGCTGGACCATGTTTTCAAAAACCGGCGCGCAGGGCACTCGCATCGAGCTCTTTGCCCGCAGGGGTAATGAGGCCGCGACCCAGCCCTTCGGGCCGTCACGGCAATGGCCAGGCAACGTACTCGACGTCGTCACGGATGCGTTTGCTTCAGAGGCCACCGCCCAGGCTTTTTTCGGGGCCTTGCGCGCGACCTATCCGGCGCAGTCCCGTCCCGATTATTTTCGCTTGCAGCTGCTGCACAAGCCCATAGCTGAACTTGGGGCAAAGCCAGGAGCAATGTCGACAGATTACGTCGCCAGTAAGGAGTTCAGCCGAAAATGGTAAGGCAAGCCGCGCGTCGCCTGTGGGACGACTGGGATAGGTTTTTTTTCTCGACCACCTCGGCGCAGGCCATGGCGGGCTTTCGCGTGACGTTCGCGGCCTTTCTTTTTTATTATTTTCTCTATCGCCGCTGGACCCTGTTTTTTTTCTACGGCCCTATGGGCATTGTGGAGTCGGGGCTGGCCTATCCCAGGCATCTGCCTTTGCAGTTCAGTCTCTTTGCGTGGCATTGGTCAAATACGGGCGTGGCCGTGTGGCCCTACTACGCGCTCACGTTGGGCCTGATTGCGTGTTTCGCTCTGGGCTACGGCACGCGGCTGGCGGCGATGGGCATCTGGGTGCTGACCGCCTCCTGGCTCAATCCGCTTGCGGTGGGGCTCGATGCGGCTGATTATATGGTGCGCATTCAGACCTTCATCGTCATGCTGGGCGCGCTGGCCGGGTGTTTCAGTCGCGGGGCCCGGCGGGTGGAGATTTGGCCGCTGAAGCTTCTGCAGCTTCAGCTCATGGCCATTTACTTTTACTCTGGCGTGTACAAAATCGCCTTTCCGGAATGGCGCGCCGGCAGCGCGCTTTATTTCGTGCTCGGCGACGAGCTCTTTGGGCGGTTCGACTTCGCGTGGCTGGCGGGTTTTCCCAATCTGGTGCGTGCCTTTACCTACGGCACGCTTTTGTTCGAGCTCGCGCTCTTTCCACTTCTGGTCTGGGTTCCGCGGCTCAGGGTTTTCGTGCTCGTCAGCGGTGTCGCGCTTCATCTGGGTATTGCCGCTACCATGAAGGTGGATGGGTTTATCGGCGTCACGGCCATGTTCTACCTCGCATTTTTAACCGAAGGCGACTGGGCGGCCATTGTGGCGCGTTTGGCTAAAATGCGCGGAAAATTTTGCCGAGCCATTCTGGCGCGTTAGCTGCTGCTGGTTTTTGGGCCCGTGCAATCAGGAGCAAAAACATTGGTTTATCACCGTGTTTGGCTAAGCTGTTTTTGCTTCTCGAATCGATGTGTGAATTCAGCGGCTTGCAGCTAAATTGACACGCGGCGCGCGGAAAACGTATAATTTTAGGATCAGTAGACCGATAGAGAGTCATCTTAATCCAAGGTGACGAGGAGTTATGACGTGAAAGCGACGAAGACGATCAAAAAAATGACGTTGGCGTTTTTTCGGGACGAGTCGGGGCAGTCGACTACCGAGTACGTGCTCTTGCTGGTGTTCGTGGTCATGGCCGTTAAAGCGGTCGGTGGCAAACTGAACTCCGGTCTGGGTGCCTTGATTGACAAGGCCTTCCAGAAAGCTGAAGCAGCCGTCGACGCGCAGTAAGGACTGGTCCAGAACCAGGCCCGGTATTCTTTGCTCAAGGATGAACAAAGTGATCTTAAAAGTTATCAAAAATTTTTCTCGTTTCACCACGCAGGAGCCGGGTGTGACTCTTTGCCCGTTCGTTCCGCGCTCGTTCAATCATATCTCAAATAAACGTCAAGGCGGTCAGGCCACGGTGGAGTACGTGCTGCTCATCGGAGTTGCCGCGCTGATTGGCGTGGGCTTCATGTCGGCTTTCACGCCAATCATTCAGCAGGGCATTCTGACCTTCAACGTCACGCTTGAAACCGAGCTGGTGAGCGGGGGCTTCACCGAAGCCGCGCAGAATTGGGAAAACTGATGGCCCTGATGCCTCTGGCCCCGGGAATGCCGCAATGGATGGGCTGGCTGTCCGGAGCGGTCGCCGCCATCGCTGCCGTAACCGATTACCGCACGGGCAAGATTTACAACTGGCTCACGTTGCCGGCGCTGCTGGCGGGCCTGGTGGTGGCCGTGGCTAACGGCGTGCCCACGATGGTCGCGGCACTGCAAGGTGTGGGCGTGGCCGGCCTCATCTTTCTGCCCATGTTCTTCACCGGAATTCTTGGTGGGGGCGACGTCAAGCTGCTGCTGGCGCTGGGAACCATTCTGGGCGCGCAGGGCATCTTTCTGCTGAGCCTCGTGACGATTCTGATCGCCGGAGCCGGAGCCGTCGCGTTGCTCTTCAAGCATCGTCGCGCGGGCATTTTCGTCAATCAGCTCGCGATGTTTTTTCGGAGCGTGTTTACCCCCGGGCTGGCGCTGCAATGGCCCAAGCTGAATCGTGACATCAAGGCACCCTTCGGCATCGCGATTTTTTTCGGGCTGCTCTATATTCTGGCCGGAGGCCGCGGATGAATGCGCGCCGGCTCTATGGAAAGCGCAACGGCCAGCGCGGGCAGTCGCTGACGGAGTACGTGATTTTGCTCGTGGTCATCGTGGGTCTGGGCAAGCTGGTTACCGGCCAGCTGCCAAAATATCTTAAAAGGATCGAGGGCCCTTTCAAGGATGGGTTTGCGCGCACTTATAAATACGGTATTCCCAGCGGCTGCGGTTTCGATGGCGATCCGCCGGCCTGCAGCGGCACCCCCGAAAGGCATCCGCGATTTAAAGACACGAATCGAATGTTCGCCCGGGGGCGCAACTGATGCTGCTGACAAAGTTGAGACGCGAAAACACGGCAAGCGGCCAGAGTGGCCAGGGCACCATCGAGCTGATTCTGACCATGATGGCGTTTTTCACCATCTTCTTCATGTTCGTGCAATGCGCGCTCAGCTTTGCGGTGGCCAACTACATTCAATACGCCACCTTCATGGCCGCCCGGGCATTTCAGGCGGGCTACGCCAGCCTGGGCGATCAGAAAGCCGCGGCCACCAGCGTGCTCGAGGCCACATTGAACGGCAACAACGGCGGTGGCCGATTTGGCAGCATCGCGGTCGGTACCGGCGGAGGCGACGGCGATGTCACCGGCTCTTCCATTGGCCCTTCCTCACGAGTGCACCTGGCGCCCTCCGCCGACGCGCGGTCGACGGCCTGGGAGCAGGGAGTGACCTATTCGTTCAAGGTGAAACTTTACCTGGCGCCGCTGATTCCCGGCGTTAACCAGGGCGAAGACAGCAAGGTGACGCTCGAAAGCCAGTCCTATCTTGGGCGCGAACCCACCGAAAAAGAATGCGAAGCCGTATTATTGTTGCGCCAGAACAAATCCGCGCAGAAACACAATTTCATCTATGACAACGGTTGCTAGACATCGAAAGCCCGGCCAGCGGGGCCAAAGCCTGGTGGAGTTCTCGTTCATGGTGCCGCTGATTATCGGCACGCTGGTGTTCATGCGTCAGGTGAACATGGCCATCAACTCGTCCATCGTGAATCAAAAGTATGCGCGCGCGACGCTGCATTTTCTGACCTTCAACCACCGCTGGTACCCCGAAGCCCGCTATACCCAAAGAACCGCGGCGGGTCTGTACATGCACCGCTGGTGGGTCGGCGTGGAAAACGACAAGACCGATGGCGATGAGGCCGACTCCAAGGCGCCGGTGGCGCCGACCATCGACGTCGGCCGCCAAAAGGGGCCCGACGACGACGGGCAGGGGCTGCCCACCACGGGACGCAAAAATATCCGCATCCGTTCGAATTCTTTTATCTGTCTGCCGCCTTTTGGGACCAAGATTGGCCAGATCTTCTCGCAGGGCCCGAATGGCATGCCCAACGACGCGTTTCTGGACGGCCAGGGCTTTCAGTACTGCCTGGATTGACGGATACCCGGAACATTCGTCCCGGTCATTTCGGCGCCGGAATATTCTGCCCCCGTAACGCTGCAGCCCACTGGGACCGAAACGTTAACTGATGAATAACAAAGCTTTCACCATCAGTATGGCCCTGGCCCTTATGGCGGTCTTCATGATCTACTCCTACATCACTTCGCAGGAAGAGGATCTGAAGAAGAAGTACGGCGGCGAGCAAAAAGTCGTCGTCGCCAAAAAAGACATCCAGGAAATGTACGAGGTCACGGAGAACTCCATCGAGGAGGTCGCCAAGCCCAAGAACTTCATCGAGCCGGGTTACACGAAGTCGAAGGCCGAAGTCGTCGGCTTCATCGCGATGGTGCCGATTCGCAAGGGCGAGCAGATCACCCTGAACAAGATCAGGGAGCCTGGAATTCGTACGGGACTTTCCAAACAGGTTTCGCCTGGCAAGCGGGCCGTCTCCATTCCGGTCGACGACAACTCGGCGGTCAATCGACTGCTCAAGCCCGGCGACCGTGTTGATCTCATGGCCACCATCGAACCGCCCGGCGGCGCCAAGGGCAGCCAGATGACGAAAATCGTGGGTCAGGACATTCCAGTGCTTGCCGTCGGCGAATACGTTTCGACCACCGCGCCCCGCAAGCTCGAGTTCGATGACACCACCGGCAAGCAGGTCGTGCGCAACCTGAACATCGAGCACAACTACAATACGATCACTCTTGAAGTCGATCCGCAAACCGCGCTCAGCCTGGCGCTGCTGCGCGACGGCGGCTCACGCGTGAGCGTCATGCTTCGCAACAACGATGACACCGAACGAGTGAATATCCAGGCACAAACGCTTTTGGATGTACTTGGTCCTGATCAAAGCAGAATTATCCGGGCACCTTCAGCACAAAAATGACGCATTGGACGCGCTTTTTCAGATTACTGCTCTGCTTGATCCTGCTCCATGTCGTGAGCGGCACCGGCGTGCAGGCCGCGCCACCCAAAGGTTCGGCCAAGCCGATCGGCGAACGCGCAGCCACCAAGCAGGAGCTGCTCCTGATCGCCGGTATTCAGCAAACCCTTGATCTGAACTTCGAGCCCTGCTCGGCGACCGTGGAATGTATTCGCGTCGCCAACAAGCAGATGCTCGAGGTGCAATACTCCAAAGACAAACGCCAGCTCATCTTCACGCCGGTAAAGCCAGGTGAAACCACCATCGTGGTGCGCGACGAAAAAGGCGACATCCGCCTGATTCTGAAAACCATTGTCAGCAACAACAACTTGAAGCGCCGCGCGGCCGAGCTGCGGGAACTTCTACAAGACATCGAAGGCGTCACGATCAGGGTCATGGCCGACAAGCTGATCGTCGACGGCGAAGTCGTCGTAATCAGCGACCTGAATCGACTGTACGCGGTACTGAGCGACGAATCCTACAAAGGCATCGTGCTCAATCTGGTGGGCGTAAGCCCGGTGGGCATGCAAATCATGGCCGAACGCATGCAGGCCGAGATCAACAAGCCCAATATCAAAGTTCGCGTGTTCAACGGCCTGTTCCTGGTCGAAGGCCAGGCCGACAGCGAAGGCGAAAAGGGCACCATTCTCAATATCGCCCGCAGCATGCTGACCGGCTTTATCCTCCCAACATACTCATTGGATGGCCCGAGAAGTCCGTATGAGGTCAGAAAGCCCAAGGTCGGCGACCCGATTGTCGAGCGCATCACGGTGGCGCAGGCCAAGCCCAAGCCACCCGAGAAAATGCTTCGCATCACGATCGACTTCGTCGAGCTGTCGAAAGATTACCTGCGCAACTTCGGCTTCTCGTGGATTCCCAGCCTCGACACCGGCGGCAGCGTAAGCTTCGGCCAGTCCACCACGGGCGGCGTGACGTCAGCAGGCAGCGGGTCTTTGTCGGGCACCATCGGCAATCTTTTTCCCAAGCTGGCCAGCGCGCAAAACGCCGGCTACGCCAGGATTCTCGAAGAAAGCGTCATGATCGTGAAGTCGGGCCAGCGCGCCCACTTCAACCGCAAGCTCGAGGTTCCGATTCAGACGGTCAACGACAAGGGCCAGCCCAGCTTCAATAAAGTCGAAATCGGCCCCGAAATCGACGTGATCCCGAAAGTCGTGGGCTCGACCGAAGACATCGATATGAAGATCGACTTCGGCTACAAGGGTTTTGCCGGCAAGCAGGGCTCGTTGCCCATCATTCTGGGCCACGGCTACAAGGCCGACTCCATCATCATCAAGAGCGGCGAAAGCGCGGCGATCGTGAACGCGATCAGCAACGCGATTTCAACCGCCTTCAACAAAGATCCACCCGGCGGTCAGGTGCCGACGAACCCCTTGTTCACGCTGCTGCGCTCAAAGGCGTTTCAGAAGAGCAAGAGCCAGTTCGTCGTGTTCCTGACGCCGCAAATTCTGGAAAATTCATCCGCCGGCACCGAAGACATCAAACATAAATACGGGATGAAGAAGAAGTAGAAGGGACTCCATGCCAGGTCATATTATTGCAGTCGTAGGCGGAAAAGGGGGCATCGGGAAATCTGTTTTCTCGGCGAACCTCGCTTTGGCCTATCTCATGGAGCTGCGCCAGCGGCCGCTGCTGATCGACCTGGATATGGCCAGTCTGGGCGACCAGAACCTGATCCTGGGCATGCGTCCGCCCAAAAGCGTGGTCGACATCTCGAGGCACAACGCCAGCGCGCTCGACCTCAAAGTACTGACTCCATTCATGGCCACCACGGCGCAGGGGCTGAGCTTTATCAGCGCGCCCACTGAACCCACGATCGCCAAAGACCTGGATATGGACGGACTGGGCAAGCTGCTCAAGTCGGTGGTGAATATTTTTCCGTTCATAGTTGTCGACTGCGGGTCGATTGTAGACTCGACAACCGTAAAAGTTTTCGAGGCCGCGACCATGATCATGGTCGTCACTTCGCAGGACGTTATCGTCTTGAACCAGACCAAACGGGTGCTGAACAAGATTCAGGAGCACCTGTTTCCGCCCGATATGGTGCAGCTCGTGCTGAACCGCTTCACGCAGGCTTCGGTGGTGCAGGCGGCCATGGTGCAGAAGAACATGGGCAAGAACATCTTCGCGGCCATTCCCGAAGAGGCCGAAACCTGCACCGGGTCGTTGGCGCGCAGCCAGCCGTTCGTGGCGTCGTCTCCACAAGCGCCAATTACCCGCGCGTACCACGACATCATCCGCAAGATGCAGCAGACCAACATCCTGGCGCAGCTGTCTCAGCTCAAGAAACCCACGGGCGCCTCGGCCAAGGCCGCGGCTGAAGCTCCGGCCGCTGCCGGCGAAGCTTCCAAGGGCACCAGCCCTATGGCGTCAGGCGCCAAGCCGGTCGATCCCTGGACGTCGATGAAGCTGCGCATTCACAAGGCCCTGGTCGAGACGATGGATCTGAAAAAATCCAATATCGACACCTCCGACCCCAAGCAGCGCGAGCTGCTGCGTGAAAAAACGAAAAAGGCGATTCTCGACATCCTCACGCGCGAAGACGCGACGGGAATTCTTTCCTCGCGCGAAAAAAGCGCGCAGATGGTAAAGGAAGTGCTCGATGAAGCGCTGGGCCTGGGGCCGCTTGAGGATTTGCTTGCCGACGACGCAGTGACTGAAATCATGGTGAACGCGCGCGACCAGATTTACATTGAAAGACCCAGGAGATCGCCGATTTTCTGCGCATGTGCGTCGAGGCGCGCCTGAATATCGTCGTTAGCGGCGGTACCGGCTCTGGTAAAACGACGCTGCTCAACTGCCTTTCGAACTTCATTCCTGCAACCGAGCGTGTGATTACGGTCGAAGACTCGGCCGAACTGCAGCTGGATCAGGACCACGTGGTGCGCCTTGAAACGCGCCCCAAGAATATCGAAGGTGAAGGCGAGGTCACGATTCGCGACCTGATCAAGTGCTGCCTGCGTATGCGCCCCGATCGCGTTATCGTGGGCGAGTGCCGCGGCGGCGAGGCAATGGACATGCTGCAGGCCATGAATACCGGCCATGACGGCTCGCTCACCACGCTACACGCCAATAACCCGCGCGACGCCATCGCACGCCTTGAAACGCTTTGCATGATGTCGGGCCTGACCTTGCCACTCAAAGCCATTCGCGAGCAGATCGCGGCAGCGGTGCATCTGGTCGTGCAGCAAACCCGTCTGAACGACGGTGCCCGCAAAGTCACCTACATTACTGAAGTCGCCGGCATCCAGGGCGAGGTGGTCAGCCTGCAAGACATCTTCGTCTTCAAGCAGGAAGGCATGGACAAGAAGCGCAAGATCCTGGGCAGGTTCATCCCAAGCGGTTTCATCCCGAAATTTGTCGAGGATATGGAAGCCAAAGGCCTTAAAGTCTCGCGTGGCCTGTTCAACAACGCGCCCCCGCCGCCGGCGCCGCCCCCGCCCGAGGCAAAAAAAGAAGAGCCCAAGAAAGCGGCAGGAAAATAGACGATGGCACTCTTTTACTCACTCTTTGCCGGCCTGGCCTTCTTTCTGATGCTGTATCACTATATGCAGCGTTTTCTGGATTGGTTCCGCTTCCAGAGCCTGGGCACGCGTGATTACATCGTCGAAATCTGCGGCACCATGTTCATCGAGGTCACGCCCAACCAGGTGCTGGGCTACCTTATCGCCTGCAGCGCCGGCCCGTTCGTGCTCAGCTTTCTGCTCTTTCTGCCCAAAGTGACGCCGGGCCTGGTTGTCGGCACCGTGCTGGCCGTCCTGGGCTGGAAGCTGCCCAAGCCCATCATGAACATGATTTACCAGGCGCGCATCGAGAGATTCAACTTGCAGATGGTCGACGGCCTGGGCCTGATGGCGAATGCGATGAAATCGGGTCTTTCGGTGGTGCAGGCCATGGGCATTGTCGTCGAGCAGATGCCAAATCCCATGTCGCAGGAGTTCAATCTGGTGCTTGCCGAAAACAAGGTCGGCGTGACGGTCGAAGAGGCCTTCGACAACCTGGCCAAGCGTGTCAAATGTGAAGACGTCGAAATGTTTGTCACCGCCGTAAACATCCTGAAAGAGACTGGCGGAAATCTGGCAGAAACGTTCGATACGATCGTTTATGTGATTCGCGAGCGCCTAAAAGTGGAAAATAAAATTAAATCTTTGACCGCCCAGGGGTACTATCAGGGCATGATGCTTTTGATGATGCCGGTGCTGCTCGGACTGTATTTTACCTTTTCAGAACCAGGGTTTATGGACCCCATGTTCGAGTCACCCATAGGGTGGGGTATCATGACCGCCGTGTTCATACTGGAAGTTTGTGCCTATGTGGTCATTAATAAAGTCATCACAGTTGACGTATAATAGGATGGAAGAAAATTTTCAGGGGGAATCTTATGCGAAAGCTTATTGTAACCGCCTTTGTCGCGAGCACGGTGCTCGCTTCAGGCGCGTTGGCCAATGTGAGTTTGAAGAACGGCAACTTCTTTATCGGGTACACCGATCTCACACATAGCGGCGGCATTGAACCCAAGGTTGAGCGGGTTTATAACTCGAAGTCTTCGCATGATGGCATCTTCGGCTTCGGCTGGGGCAGCGACTACGAGGTTTATCTCAAAATCTCGGCTGACGGCTCGGCCGTAGTACACGAAAACGGCGGTGGCGCCCAGAACCGATTCACTCCGCCTTCAATCAACCCCGGCGAGGTGGACAAAGCTGTTGCGGACATCATGACCGCCAAGAACAAAACCGGCGGCGGCATGAGCGGCTCGCTCGCCGAAACCGAAAAGACCCGACTGCGCAACGATGCCCGTTACCGCAACGACGAGTGGGAGCGGCTTTATGACAAGGGCCTCGTGAAGGCCCGTCAAGTATCCGAAGGCGCCCAGCTCAAAAGCAATAAGTTCAGCTTTCAGGTCATTACAAAAACCAAAGACGGTTACCTGCGCCGGTTCGACAATGGCCAGGTTCAAACTTTTGACGAGCAAGGCCGCCTGTCGCGCCTTGCCGACAAGAACGGCAACTTCCTCAATCTGACCTACGACAAGGCCGGCCACATCGCGGCCATTCAGGACAATCTGAACCGCCGCATGTCTTTCACCTTCAACCGCCTGGGCAAGGTGGAAAAGGTCGTGGGCGAAAATAACAAGACCTGCACTTACAAATACAACGGCAGCGAGCTGGTGTATTCGAAGGACAGCGACGGCAATGTTTACGAATACAAGTATTCAAGCAACAGCCGCCACATACCGAATACACGTATGGTGGCGACAGCCCCGGCGGCATGAACTTCTCGACGGCGGTCCTGACCAAAGGCCCCGATGGCAAGGAAGTTTCAAAAAGCAAATATGAGTATTGGGAAAAGGCCAAGCTGGACGGTGAGCGTTACACCTACAAGCTTGCCACTGACATCGATGGCGACAAGACCGAGACGATCTACAACGAGTGCTGCGGTCTGCCTCTCGAAATCACCCGTAATGGCGACAAGACCAGCTTTGAATACGATGCCAAAGGCCACGTAACCAAGAAGATGACGCCTACCGAGGTGACTCAGCTGGATTACGATGCCAAGAGCAGCAAAGTTTCAAAGGTCATGAAATATCCAAAGGCCGGCAAAGCCAAGCCGCAATGGGCGCAGTATGCCTATGACGACAAGGGAAACCTGATTACGGCCAACAACTCTGAAGGCAAGAAAGTAAAAATCGTTTACGACCAT
>JACQAW010000209.1 GCA_016194725.1 Deltaproteobacteria bacterium | reverse complement strand
TTTATTAGTGGTACGGGCGCCACGCATGTTCCACCAGATCTGGTGCTGGCGCCCGATTTTTTTCAGTACTATTCACCCTGACGACGAATGGAAAAAACCGTGGCCAACCGAATGCTGCTCATAGAAGACGAAGACGACCTGCGAACACTTCTCGAGGAATATCTTAAAGACAACGGTCTATCCGTGACGTCGTTCGCCTCGGCCGACAAGGCATTGCCGTTTTGGCGGGACCACGCCGACGAAATCGACCTGGTGCTGACCGACATGCGCATGCCCGGCACCATCGACGGCATCGGGCTTGCCCGAGCCGTGAGGCGCCGCGAGGGCCATCAACCTTCGATCGTCATGATTTCGGGCTTTGAGCCGCCGCCCCGGCAGATGCTGCAGGAGCTGGGAATAACCGAGTTCATCTCGAAGCCGTTCCGAATCTCGGAGCTGTCGCGACTTTGCGCCGCCAAGATGCGCGGTTAAAATATTTTTTTGAAATACTGGGGCAGGTGAAAATCCGGTTTTGCCTGCTTGGGCAAATTCAGGCTCAGGTACGACCTCGCACCCGGCGGACCCAGAATCGCAAAGGCGTTGCCACGCAGGCTATCCATCTTTCCGTCCCAGCCCAATGGCGCCAACGGAATTTTGAACACGGCCTTCCAGGCGTCTGCGGCCACCTGCTCCACCGCATGCACGAAATTCGAGACAAACTCCTTGTTGATTCGCACGCGCGGCTCGAAAATCTCGAGCTCGAAAAACTGATCCAATGGGCTGAGCTGAAACTCGTAATAGATGGCGGAGTCATTGGCCGAAACAAACAGCTCCACGACATCCCAGTCCCAAAGGCCCCACTGCGATTTATCCGTGCGCAAGGCGGCGTTCACGCGCGGCAAGGCGCCACGCACCTCGAAACGAACTTTAAGCAGCCCGTCCCGCGGTGGCTCGAACGAAACCCCGACCTCGGGATGGGTACCCTGGGCTGCCGGCTCGGAAAAAACAACTCGAAGAGGTTTCGATTCTTTCAGCAATGGAAGAACAGGTTAACCCAACGGCCGTAGACGTCAAATCCGCGGCAGGTCACGGTGCGATACGGCACGGTGAAAAAGGTGCAGCCGTCGCCATAGGTCTGGCACGAGATCGTGCCGCCCCAGGCACAGGCCGTGTAAGCGTAACAAGCGGCGGCTTCAGCCTTGGGAGCCGTGGTAGCGGTGCTCGAAAGCATCGCGAGAACAACGTAAAGAACGTGCATGGTCGAATCTCCAAATAATAGATGAGCGCTACCTACAAATATTGGCGCAATCAGTCAATCCATTCCTCAGTTGCTGGTCACGAACTTTGCGATGCCGTGGCGGAGCAGATTGCCCTGCTTGGTATCGCAGTTGGTTCCAAACACGCACAGATCCATTTCGCCCTGGTAGAAATGGCGTCCGTCGGTGACCTCGGGTCGGGTGCGCGAAACACGAAACCGAAAATACGGACCATTGGCTATGGGGTGTGCTTCGAAACGAATCACGCTACCCAGATCGCGGTATTCGGTATTGGTGATGCTTCCATCTGTAGTCGAGAGCGTGCGGCCCTTTTCGGGAAAGTCGACCATCGTCACGATCATCGTGCTGCCACGACCATCGATGGTTACGCGTTCCAGAAGATTCTCGAAGTACTCGGTGTTGCCGATTACCGAGTCGACCAGAGCTTCGCCCTTTTTACCGATGCGGTACTGCACCTGAAACTGGGCTTCCTTTTGCGTGTAAAGGCCATCAACCACCTGCTTCAGAGCCTGCGCTTCAGCCGACAGTGCCGGCACTGCCTTGGCGGCATCGGCCACCAGCGTGACCAGCTCCACCCGGCGGGCTTTGTCGCGAAAGTGCCCTTCGTAGGTCACGAGCAGCGCTTCGCGCGCGGACTTGGCCGAAAGAACGGCCGCCGGCAAATCCGCCGGCAGCGTCTTGTTCAGGTCGTCGATCTGCTGCTGCATCGTATCGCGGGCCGGGTCGGTCTGAGCAAGCCGTGCGCGCGTCATGCCCAACTGGCCAACCTTGGCGATGGCGTCGAACACGTTCTGCGACAAACTTTTGGCAGCCGCGGCAAGTTTGGTGTTGGTGTTCGCAAGATCGTTTTCAGTCTTCTTGATGTTGTCGTTAATCTCGTCATCGGTAAGCGACTGCGACTTTTCATCGACCAGGTCGCGCAGGCTGGCGAGCGCGTTCTTGGCGGCATCATCGGTCACGACTGCAGTGAGCGAGTCCACGGCGGCACCCAGGTCGTTGGTGATCTTCGTCATCTGCACGCGCGCGGCCACGCCGGCGTCGTCGTTGAAGTCGATGTCTTTCGCCGAGCGCAGCACTTCTTTCACCGCGGCGGCGGCCTGGTTGATTTCGGCGGGCGACGCATTCGCTGCCAGATTCTTCCAGAAAAACACCTTGTTGTTCTGAAAGGTTTCGCTGCCCAGCGCGTAGCTCTGACGCTGCACGGGCACCACGGGGTCTTTCGGAGCCGAGCGGTCTTCGGCATGACAGCCGGCCAGCACCGTTGCGATCGCTAATATGCTCAAAGCCTGGTGATTGAATTTCATAATCATCCCCTTAAAAGAAAAGTACCAACTCGAACGCCATGAAGTCGTTTTTCACGACGTTGATGCCCGCGAGCGGTTTGCAATAAGACATGTTGAGTTGAAAAGGCGCCTTGAACTGGTGGTTCTTGTACATTTCCACCGTCGAGAAACCCAGGCCCAGCGTCGCGCTGTGCAGCACCTGGCCCGTGTTGGCTTCGAGCAGGCGGTAGCGGTAGTCGGCAAACTTGCCGCCGTCGTACTGCGTGGGCGCCATGCGCTGAAAGCCGTAGCCGGCGCTGAAGTTCAGGCCGAACGGGAACTCATAGCTCAAAGACGCGCCAGCGGCGATCACGTCGCCCAGCTTGCGCGCCAAGAGCTCCTTGTCGTTTGATAACGAGTCGGTATCGGACACGGGCAGGCGCCGCTCGATATGGTCACCCGTTTGTACCGTGTAGCCGCCATAAACATTGGACTTCAACGAATGGTGCGCGTTCAGATAACGGTCGTAAATCAGCATCGCGCCAACATCGGTCTGGCCGTCGCCGGTTGGCGTGTCGAGCGCGTTGTCCGCGTTGGGTGGCGTGCCGGTAGGCGCGGTGACTTCGCCTTTGACGGCAAAGCCGTCGTTGTGACCGGTCCACACCTGATACTTGCCCACGGCCTTGACGTCGCCGACGTGGGTTTTTGTATAAGAATTGATGGGATTGTAACCCAGGCGCTGCAGCTTCGTGTTCACCGCGTTGTTCAGCTTGGCTGAACTTTCCTGGCACTTGTCCGGATCGCTTTCGCAAACGCTGGCGATAAGCTGATCGGCCTGCGGGCTTTTTGCCAGGCCCGTATCCGCGTTCACCTGTACCGTGACGATGGGCACGGCCAAAGCCACCGTGAGCTTGTCGGTAATGCCCGCTGCGATAACTGGAACTTTTACGTTTACGTAAGTGTTGACGACGCCGGTGGTGCTGCCCGCCTGGTCATCGAGGTTGAAGCCGAGCTGCTGAACTTTACCCTGCGTCATGGCCTTGAGGGTGGCGTCGTCGCCGCCGTCGATAACGTCGCGCCAGCTCACCGTCTTATTGAGTTTTTGACCCAGGGCTTCGGCGCCGCCGTTGCCGCCGAACTTTTCGTCCATGTACATGACGATGTCTTTGATGCGCGGGTTGCGCACGCCGGCCGGCAAGACCGCGCAGCTGCCGCTGCTG
>JACQAW010000208.1 GCA_016194725.1 Deltaproteobacteria bacterium | reverse complement strand
TATCCAGTCGACTCAAGTCGAAAGGCAGACGGCGAAGGCCTGCGGTTCCTCTTGAAAAACACCAGTCAGGCCGAAGTCATGCTGAACGATTACCAAAGCCGCCTGAAGACCTCGTTTATTCCGGCTTATGTCGGAACTTTTGGCCTGGCCCTGGCCATCGGCGGGTCGCTTTATGCCAGTACCAAGGGCAATCCTTTGGGAAATCGGGACACCCGCAATGCCTTTCTTTTCTCGGGCCTGTTTCTGGCCTTTGGGGGCTATGGCTACGGCCATTTCATCGCAAAAGAAAAAGAGAAAACACTGGAAAAAGCAATTGAGACCTATAATGATGCGGTTCCGGAGCCCGAACGTATTCGAGTCGATCTGATGCCCCTGCCTTCTGGTACGGGCGGAGAGATCAAAACGTCGGTACCATTTTCGTTTTAACCATTGTCCCCGAGGGAGCCTATGCCTAAAGACACAAGCATACGCACGGTGTTGCTGATCGGATCCGGCCCGATCACTATTGGTCAGGCCAGCGAATTCGATTATTCCGGCACGCAGGCGCTACGAGCACTGAAAGCCGAAGGCTACCGCGTCATCCTGGCCAACTCAAACCCGGCGACAATCATGACCGACCCGGAGCTCGCCGACCAGGTTTACATTGAGCCCCTGACTCCGGAATTCATCGAAATGATCATCGAGAAGGAAAAGCCCGATGCCCTGCTGCCAACCATGGGCGGACAGACGGCCTTGAATTTGGCGGTAAAGCTGGCTGAAAGCGGCGTGCTGGCCCGCCACGGCGTGCGCCTGCTGGGTGCAAATCTGGAGTCGATCAAGAAGGCCGAAGACCGTCAGCTCTTCAAACAGACCATGCTCGACCTGGGAATTGACGTACCCAAGAGCCGCATGGTGCACACCGTAAAAGAAGGCTTGGAGCTGCTCGAGGAAATCGGCCTGCCCATGATTCTGCGCCCAAGCTTTACTTTAGGTGGCGAAGGCGGCGGCGTGGCGAGAACGCGAGAGGAGTTCGAGCGCATCCTGGAGCGTGGCATTTTCCTGAGCCCGACGAAATCCGTGCTCGTCGAAGAAAGCCTTATCGGCTGGAAGGAATACGAGCTCGAGGTCGTTCGCGACCGCGCGGACAACGTGGTTATCGTTTGCTCGATCGAAAATCTCGATCCCATGGGCATTCACACGGGCGACAGCGTCACCGTGGCGCCGGCGCAAACTCTTACTGATCGCCAGTACCAGCACCTGCGCGACCTTTCGAAAAAAATCATTCGCGCCATTGGCGTTGAAACGGGCGGCAGCAATATTCAGTTCGCCGTGAAGCCCAACGGCCCCGATGCCGGCCGCACGATTGTCATCGAAATGAACCCGCGCGTGTCGCGATCGTCAGCCTTGGCCTCGAAGGCAACGGGTTTTCCCATCGCCAAAATCGCCGCGCGCCTGGCCGTGGGCTACACGCTCGACGAGCTGAAAAACGAAATCACCGGCACCACGCCGGCCTGCTTCGAGCCCAGCATCGATTACGTCGTCGTGAAAATTCCGCGCTTTGATTTCGAAAAATTCACGGCCAGCCCGCCGCTCCTGGGAACGCAGATGAAGAGCGTGGGCGAAGCCATGGCCATGGGACGCACGTTTAAAGAAGCGTTTTTGAAAGCCATGGCCAGCATGGAGCACAGCCGCACCTGGCTGCGCCCCACCGAATATGACGAAGAAAAGGGCCAGGCCCCAAAACCCCCGAAGCCTATGACCGAGCTTGAAGAGAAGCTGACGCATCCTTTTTGGAATCGGATCTGGTATGTGGCCAGCGCGCTACGTCGCGGCCTGAGTACGGCGCGCGTGGCCGAGCTTACAGGAATCGATCCCTGGTTTCTGGATCAGATCGCCGAACTTCTGGAGCTGGAGCGGCATCTGGCTGCTGCTCATAAGCCAGTCGCGCAGTGGACTGACCGCGAGCTGCTCGTGTCCAAACAATTTGGGTATCCCGACCGCGACCTTGCGCGCATGAGTGGCTCCACCGAAGATGCCGTGCGTGCGGAACGAACCAAACGTAAAATTCTGCCCTCGTATTCTCTGGTTGATACTTGTGCCGGCGAATTCGAGGCCAAGACGCCCTATGTCTACAGCACCTACGGAACCGTCACCACGCCACCGCCCGCGGCCCGTAATGCAGTCATGATTCTGGGTGGCGGCCCCAATCGCATCGGCCAGGGCATCGAATTTGATTACTGCTGTGTGCACGCCTCTGAAGCTGCCCGAGAAGAAGGCTTCGAGAGCATCATGGTCAACTGCAATCCGGAAACCGTAAGCACGGACTACGATATCTCGTCGAAACTTTATTTTGAACCACTGACTGTGGAGCACGTCCTTGAAATTGCCCGCGTCGAACCCAATATCAAAGGGGCCATCGTGCAGTTCGGCGGGCAAACGCCTTTGAAACTTTCGGGCCCGATCAATGAACGCGGCGTGAAAATACTGGGCACCTCGGTGGATAGCATCGATTTGGCCGAAGACCGTCAGCGATTCGAGTCGATCATGAAGGACCTTGAAGTTCAGGGCCTCAGGCAGCCCGCGAGCCGCACGGCACGCAGTATTTCCGAGGCGATCAAAGCAGCCGGAGAAATCGGGTTTCCGATCATGATACGCCCCAGCTATGTGCTGGGCGGACGCGGCATGCGCGTTGTATTCAGCAAGGAATCCCTGGAACAGTACATCGGCGCAGCCATCGAGATATCCGATTCGCGGCCCGTCCTGATGGATCGATTTCTTTCCAACGCCGTCGAAGTCGACGTCGATGCGATTTCCGATGGCGACACCGTCCTGGTCGGCGGCATCATGGAGCACATCGAAGAGGCGGGCATCCACTCGGGCGACAGCGCCTGCAGCCTGCCCCCGTTCACGCTGGGCCCCGAGCTCATCATTCGGCTGCGCGAGCAGACCCGCATTCTCGCCAAGAAACTCAAAGTAATCGGGCTGATCAATATTCAGTTTGCCGTGCAGGGTTCGGACATCTACGTGCTCGAGGTAAACCCGCGTGGTTCGCGCACGGCTCCGTTCGTCAGCAAAGCCGTGGGCATTCCGATGGCAAAGCTCGCCACGCGCATCATGCTGGGCCGAAAGCTTGCCGAGCTGGGCTACAAGAGCGACTTCGACCTCAAGCTGGCCACCTACAACGTCAAGATGCCGGTATTCCCATTCAGCAAATTTCCGGGCGTGGACGTGCTACTCGGGCCCGAGATGAAATCGACGGGCGAGGCCATGGGACGCGCGGATAATTTTCCCGCGGCCTACGCCAAGGCGCTGCTGGGCGCAAGCATCGCGGTTCCGACCAAAGGGCGGGCGCTGATTTCGG
>JACQAW010000183.1 GCA_016194725.1 Deltaproteobacteria bacterium | reverse complement strand
GTTGAATGGCCCAGGCCGCATCTTCATAGAGAGGCGTAAGCTCGGTGTCCTCGTCGCCCCAGGGCTCGTTGATCAGGTCGTAACCGATTATTCCCGGGAGGGTTTTCAGGCGATCGGCAACATGTCCCCACATGTCGACGAAGTGCGTGCGGGCATCGTGCTTGTCGTTGAAGAAGTCGGTATAGGCCCGGTGCATGGTTGCGCTAAACGCGGTTTTGACCGCCCACATGGAACCGCACGATTTTCCGCCGGGCGCCTGTATGGCCTCGTTGCCGCTCACCCAGGCCGGAAAACCCACGCCGCAGCCGTCGCCCAGGAATCGCGAAAAGCTGTCCTGGTGCATGTCGAGCACCGTATACATCCCGCGGCTCCAGGCGGCATCGGCCAGCGCCGCTACCTGATCCAGAGAGGGCGCCGAGGAACAGCGTGAAAATAAGCGTCTTCATCCAGAAAGCGTCATAACAGTTCAAGCGCAATTGTGATAGAGGATAAGTGGTGAAAAAGAGCGTGTTTCGATTCATCTTGAACAGCCTGTTGGTTCTCGCATTTTTGGGTCTCGAGGCCCACGCCGCGGTTTTGCCTGGCATTGAGCAGCTTTTTTCGGCCCCCTTTGCTCAGCTCCTGGCACACCGGCGCGTGGGCGTGCTGGCCCATTTCGCGAGCCGCGCGCTCGATGGCACCCATGTCGTCGATTTGCTGCGCAAGCAGGTCGACCTGCGCGTGATCTTTGCTCCAGAACATGGTTTTCGAGGTACTAATGACGAGCAGGTGCCCGACTCGCGCGACCCCGTCACGGGGCTGCCTGTGTATTCGCTTTATGGCCCGCGCCGCGCTCCGAGTGCGGATGAGCTTGCGCAGATCGACGTGCTGGTGATTGATCTGCAGGACGTGGGCATGCGCTTTTACACCTATTCGGCCACGGTGGCGTGGACACTCCAGAGTTGCGCCAGCGCGCACAAGCCGGTGGTGCTGCTCGATCGACCAAATCCGATTGGCGGAACGGTGGTGGAAGGGGCGGTGCTTGACCCGCGCTATCGCGGTAAGATTACCTCGTTTTATCCCACGACCATGCGTCACGGAATGACCTTGGGCGAGCTTGCACGGTTGTACAATACCGAGCTGAAAATCGGCGCGGATCTTACCGTGGTGCCGGTAATGGGCTGGCGGCGCGGAATGTTGTGGCGGGACACCGGGATACGGTGGTTTGCGCCTTCGCCAGCGCTTACGACTTCGGACCAGGCGCTGCTGTACGGCCTTTTTGGCGTGCTCGAAACTTTTAATATTTCGGTGGGGCGCAGCTTGAAAAACGCCGATGCCTTTCGGGTTTACGGCGCGCCGTGGATCACGGCTACCGAGTCGCGGCGGCTGGCCGTGGATTTGAGAAAGCTCAAGCTGCCCGGGCTGCGATTTACCCAGGTGGAATGGAAATCCGAACGCAGCAATTTCGTGGGCCAGCGTTGCCGTGGTTTTCGCGTGGACATCACTGATGCGCGCAGGCTCAAGGGCTTTCGTAGCCTGATCGCGGTAATGCAGGTGCTGCGCGCGCAATTTGGCGCGCGGCTCGAAGACGATGGCGATGACGTCGACCTGGGCGCGAGTTGGGTGCGTCAGGCCGTCGATGCAAATCGGCCCTTCGAGGAAATTCGCGAGCGGGCCAGTCGCGAGGCGGCTGATTTCATGGCCGAGCGCGAACGGGTTTTACTTTACCGTTAGGCGCGGATTATTTTCGTCATAGCGCGGGCTGCGCACCCGGTACGAATGGGCCGCAGACCGAACCGAAAATTTTCTCGAGCTGGTCCGGATAGAAGCGGGGATTGTCTTTCATCTCCATTAGCGTCCCATGCCCCATCATGTCGTCATAACGATCGGCATGGCGCCCCGGACACGAGCTCATGCCCGGTTCCATATATTCATCGGGCAGCCCGAGCCAATGTCCCATCTCATGAACGAGCACTCCACAGGGACGCTGGTAGTTTTCGTCTTTGGGATTCGCGAAGGCCTGTGCGTAGAGCACGCCGCAGTTTTGACGGCCGGTGCCGTGGCGAATTTCGAAATTGTTCGGGCCGCCATCCTGATAGTACGGATCGTACTCAATGCCATACCTTGCCCAGTACGCCTTCGCGCAAGCCAACGCCGGACCGAACGCGCCCAGGACCAGTGAGCGATCTTCCCCTTTGGCGTCGCCGGCCAGCGAAAGCGCGTAGGGGACGCGCAGCTTGAGCCGCCCGCCCTTGCCCGGAGAAATCGTGAATTTCGAGCCACCCGCGTAGGGGATCGGAACGACATGGGCCTTCCAGCACATTCCGCTTGAGAGCGCAGGCGAGACCACTTTGTCGGGCCCTTTGAACCGCTGCCCGCATTGGGCCAGATAGGTCGAGCCCTCGACCGGCTTCGATGCCCAGCGTATGTTCCCCGCCATGACGATTGACGAAGAAAGGTCGGTGTAAGCCATGCACAGCCGCTCGGTTTCGGACGGCGACAGCAGGCCGTAGTGAATCGCGAAGTTCAGCTTGTCGAGATAAGAAGCCATGAGCTTATTCCAGTCACCGGTAGGGTTATCCAGCTCATCCTGGTAGCGCTTCTGTAAATCCCGAACCTGATTTTCAAGTGCCTTGGAGACCTTGCGATCCAAGGGCGTGGCCCAAAGTCCATCGGCCCACCGTGGCGTTACACGCGGTGGTGGCGCATCGGCAGGCCGCGCCTTAATGGGAAATGGTTTGCCATTTGATCTCTCGAATTTGAGCTGAGCATCGACGAGGTCGTCGATATTGACTACGCCGTCGCCGTTGACGTCGAGTGTGCGCAGCACATTGGGAGTAACTTTCGCACCGGTGTAAACGATGTTGTAGAGCATGTGCGTTTCGTTTGCGCCGAAAAGGGGCGTTTCCTGCGCCCCGGCCTGCGGGGGTATGGCAAGGATGAAGAAAAAGAGCCAGCTCCAGTTCCTCATAATTCGCCCTCCGCCGCTGCACCCTGTTTGGGCGCGGGAGTGCAGGGCGTGGCCACCACGACGGAGTTTTCGGAGTCGTCAGTCGCGCTCAGCGCTCCATGCCAGGCATAGCGTCCCAGGTTCTTTGTCTGCGGAAGATCGATAGCCAGGGTGCCACCCGAGGCGATCTGAACGGGATTGCCCGAGGGGGCTGTCAGTTTCACCGCGCCGGTGCCGTGGTTCGTGACAAATAGCTGCCGCTCCAAACCGTGACACTTCAGGGCAGCTCGAATGTCGCCGACGGGGTGACTCAAGGCCAACTTGAGCGACTTTTCCAGAAGATCGCGCAGCTGCGCGACGACCCGCGCGGGATGATCATAAGGCCAGAACCAGCGCCGTACCTGGTCACCCGAATGCAGCTCGATGCCCAGCACAATGGAATCGGCATAGGGTGGCTTGGGGTCGGCCGGCAAGGCATGAAAGGGGATGGATTTTAGCCTGGCGATGAGCTTCGTGCTCGTCGCCGATTTGGGGGAACCCTCAAACCACCGTACGCGATTTGGCGCTCCTCCACCCGTGCGTGGCGCGGTACCAAAGTCGCGCGCGACCAGACGGCCGCCGCGCGGCAGATGAATTTGCTGATTCACCAGCTGGTCAGGGTTACCACCGTGAACATAGAGGACGATTTCGCTGGCCGAGTCGATCCAGGTGGCAAGCTCAGCGCTGCTGGTCTGCGGAAAATCAAGCACCTGGGCCGCGCGACATTCCGGGCCAGGCAAGCAAGTCAGTATTCCCCAGGCTAGAAACTTCGACCAGAACGCTCTCATGACGGTCCCCCGATGCTCATTTTACCATGGGACGAGAGGCTCTCAAATTGTCGGCTAAAATCATGTGTGTGCCGTAGGGTTTTGCTTACGTCGTGTGTGCCCTGCCAGCGTGCGAGCGCCGCGGCAGTAGTCGCGAGTATGAGTCGTTTAAAGGCATCAGGTTTGAATGACTTATTCTTCGCCACCAAACTGTCCACATGTGATGCAGTGACCTCAATATCCTAGAGTTCCCCAAAGAAAGTCCCAATTCCGCCTATGGTCATCCCAGGAGTAGACTCTCCAATATTCCCGCGTGAGATCAAATATTTAGATACAGCCGCGCAGGCGCGCGAAAACTCCAACTTGGCACCCAACTTGAAATAACAAGTCTCAAGATCTCCTTGAACCAGTCCTTTCCAATTACCCAAATGAAGGCCCACGGCGGGTAGATACGCCGTGGGCCTTTGTTTGGGCACCCCAACCTAGGCTCGGGGTGCCAAAACCAATATCCCACCAGATCCGCGGCCCAGGCGAAACGGCGAAATCTTATCGGCCGCGCGCAAAGCCCAGCCCAAAGGCATATCGCGCTTCAAGCGGCCCGCATCGTGAATCGTGGCGTGAAACTCCCTGATCTCCCAGCCGCGCTTGGTGAAAAAACTTTTTCCATCTTTGCGAAAAAATTTGA
Organism: Deltaproteobacteria bacterium; assembly: GCA_016194725.1. Classification (GTDB taxonomy): domain Bacteria; phylum Bdellovibrionota; class UBA1018; order UBA1018; family UBA923; genus JACQAX01. The sequence continues at coordinate 135 of JACQAW010000183.1, read as the reverse complement.
ACTCCGAATTTCCGCGGCCCAAGGCGTTTTTCCACAAAACTTTAAGCACGCGTAGCATGGCCGGCGCCACGTAGTCCTGCACCCAAAGGCGAAACGTGGGCTGGGCGTGCAGCTCGGCGGCGAGATTCGCGACGT
>JACQAW010000015.1 GCA_016194725.1 Deltaproteobacteria bacterium | reverse complement strand
ATCAGATTGCGCCTTAGGACTCAGGGGATGGAGCAAGGGGTCGGCCTGTAAGGGGAAGTGGGGTTTTTTGCTGGCGTGCCGTGGACGCGTGGGTCGGGCGACTCCGAACGGGCTCGGTGGTTCCTGGGTTCGAGCGCACCGAGTGAGTCCGATGTTCGGTGCACCCTTGGAGCAGGCGTTGGAAGCTTGTTGCGGCTTGCGGTGTATGCCACGGGCTGATTTCCTTTCTGCGGCGGGGTGAGTGGTATTTCGTTTGGACATTATATCTTCAGATGCTCCATTTGGTGGTGAGCACGGCACAAAGTGGTTAAGTTTTCGAAGTTTTGTTGCGAACTCTGCTCAACCGGTACCCGTAGCGATACGGGCCGCAGTGCGTTGGAGTTGGAATTGGGATTGGAACCAGAGTTTGGATCGGATTTGGCTTTGGAGTTTTCAGTCGATTGTTTTCGAGCCAATGCTCGCCGCGCCTTTTTCACAGGATCAAACTTTTCCAGATATGCCTCCAGTGCCGCAGAAAGCGTGTCTTCAAAGCCAGCGGCTTTTTGCAGGCGCTGGGATTCCAGATCTTGAACGCGCAAACCAAATAGCGCTCAGCTGCTTCAAGGGCTTTAAGTGAAAAAGCGAACACTGACGAACGCAGGAATCACGTCAATAACTTTTTTCAAAAATAAATGATAAAAATTGAATCCAGATCAAACCGCGCCAAACTCAAAATTGAATTCCACGACCACCACTCCACCCCACGACGCAAAATCCCGGTGCACCCGAATCCACGAACCACCAGACGCAACGTGAGGCACACAACCCGCGCTCAACCCCACACCAGCAAAAACCCCCACATCCCCTTATGGGCCGGCCCCCTCAGGCATTGCCAGGTTTTGTTAGGAGCTATAATTACATCTCTGCTATGGGTGGTGGCATGTCCGACGAAATTTTCAGAAATCCGCGCGACGGCCTCATCGGCCCTTTCTCGCCGCGACTCTTCACGCTGCAAACCGCGCACGGCCCGGTCAACGGTCCCCAGTTCATGCCCGTCGGCACGCAAGCCACGGTAAAATCGCTCACGCCCCGCGACCTCAAAGAGGCAGGCGCTCAGATGATTCTGGGCAACACCTATCACCTGTGCATGCGCCCCGGGCACAAGCTCATCGAACGCCTGGGTGGGCTGCACGAATTCATGAAATGGGACGGCCCCATTCTTACCGACAGTGGAGGCTTTCAGGTTTTCAGCCTGAGCGGCCTACGCAAGGTGAAAGAAGACGGTGTCGTGTTTTCGAGCCATCTGGACGGCTCGAAACATTTTTTTACCCCCGAGCTGTCCATGGAGATTCAAGCTTCGCTGGGCAGCGACGTGGTGATGGCCTTTGACGAGTGCCCGCCTTTTACCGACGATAAGGCGACGATTGCCAAAAGCATGGACCGAACCCTGCGCTGGGCGCAACGCTGCCGCGACTACAAGCTCAAACCCCATCAGAAGCTGTTCGGTATTATTCAGGGCGGAATGTTTTTAGACCTGCGCCAGGAATGCATGGAAAAGCTGGTGGCCATGGGCTTTGACGGCTACGCCATTGGAGGCCTGGCCATTGGCGAGCCGATTGCGCTCACTCATGAAATGGTGCGTCAGTTTGCGCCAAAGATGCCTGCCGACAAACCGCGTTATCTTATGGGTGTCGGGCGGCCGCAGGATCTTATTGTTGCCTCGGCGCATGGAATTGACATATTTGACTGCGTCATGCCCAGTCGTAATGCGCGAAACGGCCAGCTTTTCACGAGCGAAGGCAAGGTGAATATCAAGAACGCGCAATATATCGAAGATCGCAGCCCGCTCGACCCGGCTTGCGAGTGTTATACCTGCCGCAATTTCACGCGAGCGTACCTTCGGCACCTGTTTGTCGCGGGTGAAATACTGAGCGCCGTTCTGAACACCATCCACAATATCAGCTACTATCTGGCCCTCATGGGCCGTCTTCGCGTCGCTATCGCCGAAAATCGGTTTGACGAAGCCGCAGCAGCCCTCTATAAGAAATAAAACTCAACTATTTTACTCCGTACCGGAATACATGAAAGGTTTTCGTTTTATGAATCAAGCCTTTGCTCAATCTACGCCACCAGCCCCAGGGTCGGGCGCCAATACTGCAACCACTCAGGTCCCATCGCAAGCGGGCGCGCCTCAGGGCGTACCACCGCAGGGTGGGGCACTAGGCATGCTGGTCCCTTTCGTTCTGATGTTTGGCGTCATCTATTTCTTGCTGTTACTGCTTCTCGTCGTCACAGTGGGAGCCGTGATTTACGTCACGCCGACCGCCTTGAATCTCGATGTGCAGAAGACCCGGTTCTTTTTCAAGCAAAAGATCAACCTTGGGCTGGACTTGCAAGGCGGCGTTTACATGGTTCTGGGCGTGGACTTCAAAAAAGTTTTCGCCGATGTCGCCGATCGCCTGGCCGATAACCTGAATGACGATCTGAAGAAAAAAACCGTCGGGTGTGGGCCGGCAAAGGTCGTGAAGACCGAAAACGGCGCTCCGACCGACGATCCGAAGATCACGCTTGAATGCACGAGCCCCGAGGCGAAGGCCAAGGTTTACTCGATGGTCAAGAAGGACTACGACACCTTCCGCATCACCGACGAAAAATCCAACGGCTACTCGTTTGGTATCAGCAAGCTGTATAAAGATACGGTTCGCGAAAAGACGATCAGCCAGAGCATCGAAGTCATTCGTAACCGAATTGACGAGTTCGGCGTGGCCGAGCCGGTCATTACCAGTCAGGGCCTGGACCGTCTTTCGGTCGAGTTGCCTGGCATCAAAGACGTCGAACGCGCCAAGGAGCTGATCGGCCGTACGGCGAAGCTGGAGTTCAAGATCGTCGATACCGAAGACAAGAGCACCGACGAAGTGGCGGCGCTGGTTTCGGAAATCGAAGCCAAGAACGGCCTGTCGTATCATGAAGGCGAACGTTTTTCGGACTTCGTGCACAAGATCAACGAGCTGGCTAAGGGCAAGATTCCGGCGAACACCGAAATCGCGTTCGAACGCGAAGGCCGCCGCGCCAACAGCGAAGGCAAGCTGGGTCGCATTGCGTATCTCTTGAAGAACAAGGCCGACATCACCGGCGACGACTTGAAAGACGCGTACGTGCAGATCGACCCGCAAGACAACAAGCCTCAGGTGGGCCTGCGCTTCAACTCGGCGGGTGCCGACAAGTTTGACAAGGTGACCGGCGATAACGTGCACAAGCAGCTGGCCATCGTGCTGGACGGCATCGTGCATTCGGCGCCGAACATCATTCAGCGCATTCCAAGCGGCGTGGCCCAGATTACGCTGGGCACGGGCGACTACAACACGTTGCTGAAAGAAGCCAAAGACCTGGCCATCGTGCTTCGGGCCGGCGCGCTGCCTGCGCAGCTTGAGTTTCTCGAGCAACGCGTGGTGGGCCCAAGCCTGGGTGCCGACTCGATTCAAAAGGGTAAAGTGGCCAGCATGGTGGGCTGCTTCGCGGTCTTCCTGTTCATGATGGTTTACTACCGCCTGAGCGGCGTTTTTGCCGACGTGTCACTGGTGCTGAACGTGCTTTTCGTGATGGCAATCCTGGTCGGCATGGAAGCCACGCTGACCTTGCCGGGCATCGCGGGTATCGCGCTGACGGTGGGTATAGCCGTGGATAGCAACGTGGTGATCTACGAGCGCATTCGCGAGGAGCTGCGTACCGGCAAGGATCCGAAGCTGGCGGTGGACGCCGGTTTCAGTAAAGCCTTTCGAACCATTCTCGATGCCAACGTGACGAACGCGGCCGCCGCGATCGTGCTGTTCAACTACGGCACGGGCCCGGTGAAGGGCTTTGCGGTAACGCTTTTGATCGGCATCGTGACGACGTTGTTCACGGCAATCTTCGTCTGTCGCCTGTTGTTTGACTGGTACATGGATAAATTCGACGTCAGGGAGCTGAGCATCTAATGTTTGAAATCATACCAAAAAATACAAATATCAATTTCGTGGGCAAGCGAAAGCTGTGGATGCTGCTTTCGCTGCTTTTCATCGCGGCCAGCGTGGCCCTGTTCCTGGTAAAAGGCCCGAACTACGGCATCGACTTCAGCGGTGGCGCCGAGGTGCAGCTGAAGTTCGCCAAGCCCTTGCAGATGGACAGCCTGCGCGACACGCTTGAAAAAGCGGGTTTCCAGAACCTGGTTATCCAACAGCTGGGCGAAGGGGCCGCCGACCAGTATCTGGTCAAGTTTCGCGGCGACGAAGCGGGCCTGCAGCTGATCGGTAAGAAGATCGAAGACACGCTGACGGCAAAGATGCCGCGTGGCGATTTCGAAGTGCAGCGTCTGGACGTGGTCGGCCCGCAGGCCGGCAGCGAGCTGCGCAAGAGCGGTTTTCTTTCGATGTTCTATACGATGCTGTGCATTCTCATCTACGTGTGGATACGGTTCGACGCGCGTTACAGCCCGGGCGCCGTGCTGGCTTTGATTCACGACAGCTTCATTACGATCGGCGTTTTCGTGCTCTTGCAGAAAGAGTTCACGCTGCAGATCGTGGCGGCCATTCTGACGATCATAGGTTACTCGAATAACGATACCATCATCGTTTATGATCGAATTCGCGAGACGCTCAAGGCCTATCCAAACCGGTCGCTCGAAGACAACATCAACCGCTCGATCAACGAAACGCTGAGCCGCACTTTGCTGACCTCGGCGTGCACGCTGATCGTCGTCATTGCTTTGATGATCTACGGCGGCGGCGTGATTCACGAGTTCGCCTTCACGATGTGCATCGGCATCGTCGTGGGCACGTACTCGTCGATTTTCATCGCTTCGCCGACGCTGATCTGGCTGACGCATCTTCAAGAGAAACGTGAAAAGGTCGCCAATGGCAAGTCGCGTGGCGCGGTATTGGGCGGCAAGACTGTTTGATGAGTGGTGCCAGGCCAATGAGACCAACGTGGGGCATCGACGCGCAGGAAACAGATAGTTTTTTGAATTCCGCCCAGGAAATTCAGAACTATCTGCAATGCCATCCGGTCGTTGCCCGCGTGCTTTGGGGGCGGGGTTTTCGTTCCGTGCAGCTGCTGGACCGATTTCTGAAACCCGAGCTTTCGCAGCTGCCTGACCCGTTTTCGATCATCGACCTGCGCAAGGCCACCGAGCGCATCGCGCGCGCGGTAGAGGCGGGCGAAAAGATTGCCGTCTACGGCGACTACGACGTCGACGGCACCTGTGGCGCATCGCTGCTGGTCGATTTTTTCAGGAACATCGGGGTCGAAGTGCGGGGTTATCAGCCTAATCGTTTTACCCAGGGCTACGGCGTGCATTCGGCGGCAGTCGAGCAGCTCATCGGCGAAGGCGCCCGCTGCCTGATCACCGTGGACTGCGGCATTACCGCCGTGGAGCCGGCGCGCGTGGCGCAGCGGCTGGGCGTCGACATGATCGTGATCGACCATCATAAAGCAGGCTCGGAGCTGCCTGCGGCATACGCGATCATTGATCCGCAGCGCGAAGAGGACTGCTCGGGGCTGCTGAACGTGTGCGGTGCGGGCCTGGCATTTTTTTTCGTCATGGGACTGCGCGCGCAGCTGCGTGAGTCGGGTTACTTCACGAGCCGCGGAATTGCAGAGCCGAATCTGGTGCGGCTGCTGGATCTGGTCGCGGTGGCCACGGTTGCCGATGTTGTCGATCTGCGAGGGGTGAATCGCATTCTGGTGGCTCACGGCCTGAAAGTGATGGCCCGCAATCCTCGCGTAGGCATCAAGGCCATGCTTGAGGCCGCGAAGATCGAAAAACCCTCATCGATGCATTGTGGCTTTGTGCTGGGCCCGCGCATCAATGCGGCCGGGCGTTTGCAAAGCGCGCGTTCGGCTTTCGAGCTTTTGACCAGCTCTGACGCTGCAATGGCAGCCGAGCTTGCAGCGCAGCTTGAGAAGATCAATACCGAGCGCCGTGCCACGCAGGAAGAGGTTCAAAAGCAGGCTCGCGAGCAGGCCTTGCTGCAGCTCGCAGACCCGCGTTGGAAAGCGCTTGCCGAAGACATTCCGGGCGCGCCGCTTGGCCCGTGGCCCCGCGCGCTGGTGCTGGTGGCTCCATCTGGAGGCGACAGCTGGCATGAAGGCGTGGTCGGTATTGTCGCGTCCAAGATTGTCGAAGAGTTCGGGCGCCCCGCATTTATCCTGGCCTCGAAAGAAGGCGCAAGCGAGATGCTCAAGGGCAGCGTGCGGTCGATGTCGGGAATCGACATTCTGGCCGCGATATCGGCGGAGTCGGTGGCCTGCCACCTGACCAACTTCGGGGGCCATGCGCATGCCGGCGGCGTGACGCTGAAGCGCGCGGAGCTGCGGAATTTTCGCGAGGCCGTCAATATGCATCTGGCGTTGACCACCTCGGAAGAAACGTATGTTCGCGTGCGCCGCTACGATGCGCTGCTGGAGCTGGACGAGCTGGATGGGCGGCTGGTCGAAGAGCTGCAGATGCTTGAGCCATTCGGCCATCAGTTTCCCGAACCTGTCTTCAAGGTCGCGGGCATTTCGTGCGCTGACGTGCGTGTGATGAAGGAAAAACACCTCAAATTCCGCTTCGGCGGTGCCACACGGCTCGAGGGCGTTTGGTTCAATGCGACTCGTAACGAGCAGCTCGAGCACGGCAGCCCCGGCTCGTTCTGGGTTTCGCCCGGCTGGAACGAATGGCAGGGCCGCAAGAGTTTACAACTTCAGATTCGACACGCCGAGCTGGACAAGGCGCCGTGATGGAAACCTTGCGCGGCGCGATTTTGATGCTGGTGCGGTGGCTGGTCGATTACCCGATCGTGTTTTGCACCTATCGCCTGAAAAACTTCACCCGCGCGCCTTTTCTGATGCAGCCCGAGCTGCAAGACAAGCCGGGCATCCTGGTTTCGAACTACGGCAACTTCTTCTTCGATGACATGATCGGCGCGATGGTTGGCCCGGTGTGGCCCTATAACTTCGTGCGCGATTCGATTTACCGGCTGCCGTTGGTGGGGCTGGTGCTGAGGTTTTTTCGCGCGGTACCCTTCATTCGTTCCAACGACACCCATTACACCATCGAAGAGCGCCGGGCGCGCAACGAAAAGACCTTCGCCAAAGTGGCCGACATGCTCAAGCGGGGGCACTGGTTCACGATATTTCCGGAAGTAATGCCCGGGCACCGCTCGAAGCTCCTGACGCCATTCAAACCAGGGGCGGCCCACGTGGGGCTGCGGGCTGAGGCCGAAGCAGGCTGGAAGCTGGGCCTTCGCATTTATGTTTACGGCACGAACTACGAAAACAAGTTTGCCAGCCGCTCTTATCTTTATATTCGTTGGGCGCCGCCCATTGAGGTGGCGAAATACCAGCGCCTGTATGCCAGCAACCCCGCTGCGGCCGAACAGGCCTTGATGACCGAAATTGAGCAGGCCATGCACGGCGTATTTCTCGAGGCGCCATCCGTTACGCAGCTCGCGGATGCGCATCGCCTGGCCTACCAGCACAAGCAGGCGAATTTTCCAGGCGTGCAGCAGGCCCTGAGCGACGTGCTCAGCGGCAAGAGCGGTCCCGAAGACCTGCGCCGGATTGTCTGCTCACGGGTGGGCGAGTCGTTCACCTATCAGGTGCTGGGTTACGGGGTCTTTGCCGTGGGCTACGTGGTGGCCTGGCCTTTTCGGACGTTTGGCAGGCTTTGCGCGGCCGAGCCCTCGGAAGAGATGACCTATCAGTTCGTGCTCTGGCTGCTTGTGCTGGTTATCGGTACCGCATTCAACGAAACGTGGCATTGGGCGAAGTTGCAGCTCATCGATACCTGGCTTGCAACGACGATCTGGCTTTGGGCCTGGCGCCGCGGAATCGTCGAGCGCTGATGGAAACCGCAGCGATTCAGGTGGAAGCGCCGGAATCAAAGTCGCGTGTCGGGCGCGGTATTGCGCCCAAGGACCTGATTGCACAGGTGCGCAACACGATTCCCTTTATCTTTGCGAATTCAGACGAAACGTTGCTCAAGGCTCCGCACCTTGAGCCTATCTTCGGGCGGCACGACTTCAATGATCCCCTGCAGTATTTCAACCTTTGCCTGGCGGCCCATCATGCGACGGTTTCAAGCTTTGTACCCACAGATGTGGATAACCTGATTCGCAAAAAACTTTGGAGTGCCTCGGCGGTCGGCGGAGCGGAAGCTGAGCGGAACGCTGTACTGAGCCGAATGTGGGAGCTCGTGGTCGCGAGCTACACCTGGAATTTTCGGTCGTTGTCGGCTCGGTACGTGACGTTGCCTGGCGGCGAAGTTACCCTTTCGGGGCATAACGGGGAATGGCTAAGCACGGCGGTGGCAGCCTATGGGGGGCTCAAGCGCCGGTTGCCGGAGCTGGCGGCTGACATGGCGGCGCGCATAGAGGCCGAACTTGTGCAGGAAGCATTGATCTTCAGGGAATTCGTGAAAAATGGCGACGGCCTGAAGGCTCTAATGTCGGCCACTTTGATCGCGCACAACCTTGGCGATTTTCATCGCGTGGTCGAGATGTGGGGTTTGCAGTCTGACTCGGCGCTGCAGTTTCGCGCGCTGGCGAGCCCGGCACTGAACGTGGCCTGCGCGCTCAACAAGCAGATGATGGCCGTCGAAAATCACCGGCACTTCGTGTTGCGGCGGCCCCGGGCCTTGCGCCGGAGCGCGGTTTTGTTTTTGCCACTAGCGCCCTTTTTGGACGACTGGGGAGGAAAGCTTTGCATTAGCGGAGTACTCGACTCTGCTGAGCTCGGTGAAGTGGTCGAAGCCCTGATTGACGGATTTCAGGCGCTGCCTGGCACCGTGGGCTACGCCCGGGCGCTGGCCGGCATCGAGAGCGCCTTTGCGGGTGGGGCTTCGGCCCTGCATCGCCATCTTCCGGCAAAGGTCACGCGCACGTTGAAGGCAGGAGCGTTGCGCAGCCAGATTTCGATTCCGCGCGAGCGGTTTGAGCAGCAGTGGGCCAGGGCCGTGCTGCAGTTCTGCCGCAATTCAGGAATTTGATTACTGAGCAATGGCTTTGTTTTCGATCGTGTCGCCCGCGGCGGGCAGGGTGACGTCGACGGCCTTGATGTCCATGCCGTCATGCTCCAGGCTGTGCTGGCGTGCCGCGTTTTCAAGCGTCTTGGGCTGCACGCCTGTCAGCACCGTGAACTGAGGCAGCTCGCCGGTGTGGTCGGTTTCGACTTTGATCGAAAGATTCACGGTTTCGGTGGCCGCGTGGTTCTTGCGCTGAATCGTGAGATAAGTTTTGCGGTAGTCGCCGGGAACCGCGGTAATGTGAGCCGTGAAGTCGATCTCGGGGCTCTTGGCGGTCAGGTCGCCGCCGGGCACGAGGTCAACCGTTTCGCAGTAGCGCTCGATGCATACGATGATCGACTCGTCGGGAAAATTCATGGCCGAATCCGAGTCGGGCCGGTCCAGACGCAGCTTGATTTCGCGTTCAGCGTCCACCGGGCCCACGACCGCCTTGGTTTCGCGGTCCAGCGGCACTTCCCATCTGTAGTAGGGATGAGCCGTGCCTTCGGAATCGGGCGCGCGCGACTGAGCCAGCGCGACCGTCGCGGAAAGCGAAAGCAGGGTTAGCGATGCGAGCGCGGTGAAGCGCGTGATAATCGGAGTCATCCGAAGTGATGGAATAGCAAGCCGTGGGCCAGGGTTTTCCTATTGTATTCCGCACACCCGGCGCGCATTCCGTGTTCGAGGGCGCGCCGGGTGTCAAGATCATGGTCAGTTGACCTGGATAGCTCCGTGGCCGGTTTTGACCGCGTTTTTGGCGTCCACCGCGCCTTTGGTAGCCTTCACGTCAGCGCCTTCGGCCAAGGTGCTGGTCGACACCGCTTTTACGCCGTTGGCGATGTCCTGGCAAAGTTGCGGCAGCGACTTGAGCAGGCGTTTTTCGTAGCTTTTGCGAATCGCGGTTTCGGTATTCGCATTGAACCTCGCGATTGCCGGCTCTTCGGCACCGATCTCGGTCACGGTTTGGTCATTCAAAAGGCGGTGGCCAGAGTACGCGTGCGCAAAAACGTTTTGGTACGTGATCTTTCCCGACGGCAGGTCGATTTTTGCGCAGAAGAGGCTGACGGCGTCTTCTTCCGGGAGACTGGCTGGATTGCCGCAAATTCGGAAGCTCAGTGCCACCGAGTTATAATCCACCTCGGTTTTGATCGGCTCTAGCGGCATGTTTCCATTCGCGCGGTTGATGTTGGCATAAAGCTGATTTTCGGAGGCCTTCACCAGTAAATCGATTTCGTACGCGGCATGTCCGAGTTCGATTGATTTCTTATCCGCCTCGGCAATATCAGCAGCAAGTTGTTTGATGCTCGCCTGGTCTTTGGCCTGTTGATTTGCCGATCCGTGCGGAAAGTGGTTTGTCAGTCTGTCGCGCGCGTCGTTCAGATCGCGAAAGGACTTTTCGGCATCCCGAGCCTTGTCGTGGGCGGCACCGTTGGCCGTGCGAAGCTCCACGACGTCGCGGGCAAGGGACAGTGTTTGCGGCTGCACTTTCGACAGGAAGAGCTGGGCTACTTTGGGCAGGCCCGCAGGTGCCAGAAGTTTGGCGTGGTTCCTATCGAAATATTCCCGGACAGTCATGGATCCGATGGCAACATCAGCCTGCTTGGCGGCTTGGGCCTTTGCCGTACCGATCAGGATTCCGCAGGAATTCGAAATGGCATCGTCCGCGAATGAACTGCGGGAAAGCAGTGACATCGCCGTAAGCAGCATGACCGAAAATATCTTTTGTCTGTTACTCATTTTAAAACCTCTCTCCAAGGAGAGATAGTTTGCAGGGTAAGTGCCAAGGCGTGCAGCATTTTGGGCAGCTGGAGCTGCCCGGAAGCTTACGGTGAATCAGGCATTGATTAACTGCAAAGTTAACTATGGATGGCGGAGTTGACTGGGCAGACAGGGAGCAGGGGCGCGACAGTGCCCAGAGCCTGAACAGTCCGCTCAGTCAACCGGGTGCCTGTACCGGAATCGTGCCTGGCATTCGAGCCCTTCAAGCTACTGGCCACATTTTGGACTTTGGATTTGTTGCTGAGCATCGCTCGGGATCCAAAGTCCAAAATATGGCCAGTGTCGAAAGCCCGATTCCGGTCCAGGACCAGGATCAGGACCTGGTACCGGCTCAGGCACAGGCACAGGTACCGTATACGGGTCACAGGTCACGGGCGACCGGTTCAACGCTCGCAAATGCAGTTTGGCGCCTCGTCCTTGAACATCGGCTCCTCAACGCGAAGATAGTTCGCGTGATAGATGGAGCAGTAAATGAAAGCCTTGCCTTCGCAATGGTCCTCGCAGGGCGCGTTTTGCCCGACGGTCAGCATCTCGCCGCGGGGAACGGTCCAGCCGCAGCGGCTGGGTTCTTTGAAACGCCCGGTGCAGCCCGGTGCGCGCTTTGCGCAGTAGTCGCCGCATTTTTTATTTCCATTTTTAATCAAGGCGGCCAGAAAATCGCGCAGCTTGCCGCTGGACTCTTCGATTTTGCCGCACTTGTAGCTGATGCCTTGCAACTTTACCGAGCCGACGCAGGGGTCGGAGTCGGTGAACGAGGCGCCGACCGGAGTAATGTCGGCGTTGCGGGAGCACAGGATTGCGGCGAAGGCGGTAGTGGTGGTGAAGGCGAGAAGTAAAATGGCGAAAAGTCTGATTTTCATTTTGGGTCCGGCAGCATCTTGCTGGGGTTAAGTATTCCCGCGGGGTCGAACGCGGTTTTAAGCCTGCGCATCAGCGCGATTTCGGCTTCGCCATAGACGATGGGAAGATACCGGCGCTGCACGAAGCCCACGCCGTGCTCGCCACTCACGGTGCCGCCCAGGTCGCGCGTGACTTCGAAGATGCGCGTGATGCATTTGGGAAGCTCGTCGTTCCATGCCTGGTCGCTCAGGTTCTCTTTCAGAAGATTCCCGTGTAGGTTGCCGTCGCCGGCGTGGCCGTAGCAAACGCTGGCGACTCCGTATTCGGCGCAGATTTCTTTCACGCATTTAAGCAGCGTGGGCAGCTCGTAGCGTGGCACCACTGTGTCTTCTTCTTTATAGATTGCCCGCGACTTGACGGCTTCGCCAAGCGAGCGCCGCAGCCGCCACAGCTGGGCCTGACGCTCGGGGCTTTCGGCCAGGGCCATGTCGGCCGCGCCGAAACGTTCCAGCACCGTGGCCAAAGTTTCGAGCTGGCGATCGATTTCAACCTGATTGAAGCCATCGACTTCGATGAGCAGCATGGCCGTGGCTTGGGGGAACGGGTTGGTCTGCGAGGTTTGCCGGCAGCCGGCGTCGACGGCCGAGCCCTCCATGAACTCGCAGGCGCTGGGCGTCAGGCCGGCCTGAAAAAGCGCGGCCACGGCCGCGGCCGGTTTATTCAGCGTATCGAACGGCGCCAATACCAGCGCGCGATGCGTGGGCATGGGAATGAGCTTGAGATAAATTTTGGTGATGACGGCCAGCGTGCCCTCGCTGCCGATGAGCAGCTGGCTCAGGTTGTAGCCCGTCGAATTTTTCAGCAGCTTGCCGCCGTGCTTGATCAGCTCGCCGGTGGGCAGCACGGCCTCGACGCCATAAACATAGTCTTTGGTGAGCCCGTACTTCACCGCGCGCGGACCGCCCGAGCAGTGCGCCAGGTTGCCGCCCAACATGCAGCTGCCGCGGCTGGCGGGATCGGGCGGGTAGAACAGGTTTTTTTCCGCCACCGCGTTTTGTAAAACCTCGGTGATGACGCCGGGCTCGACCACCGCCATGAGATTGTTTTCGTCGATCTCGAGAATGCGGCTCATCTTTTCGAGCGAAAGCACGATGCCGCCATGAACGGGCAAGGCGGCGCCGCTCAAGCCGGTACCCGCGCCCCGTGGTGTGACCGGAATTTTTTCACGGGTGGCGAACCTCAAAACCGCCGCGACCTCTTCGGTGGTTCGTGCCAGCACCGCGACGGCGGGAGCAAAGCGCAGGTCCTCGGTAAAGTCGTGCGAATATTTTTCCAACGACTCGTCGTCGCAAAGCACGCTGGCCGTTTCGACCAGGGTGCGCAGTTCCGCGAGTTGTTTGGGCGTCATTAATGTCTTTTTCACTCGGCCCGCAGCTTTCCCTCGTTATGCCAGGCACGCACGGGCACCGGCTCTTTTTTAATTTCTGACGGGGGCTCCATGTCGGGCAATTTTTTGGCTGGCGCCAGTCCCAGGCGTTCATTTTCCTTGATGGTCACGCAGATGGTGTATACCTCGTTCTGTCGCCTGCCGCAGCTCAACTGTCTGAGCTCCTCGCGCAGCTCGGGAGTGGGGTTCGAGCTCAGGGGAATGGCTTGAACGGCAGGACCGCTGGCAATATGGTAGCCGTCGCGCAGCAGCGACGCTTTCAGCGCCTTGAGGGGTTTGCCGGCAATTACTTTCTTCTTGCAGGCAATGGCCGCGAAATTTTTTCCGTCCTTGATCCAGTCGCGCACGTCACGGTCTTTTCCAAATAGACAAAGGTCGGTATCAGCCTGGGCCAAGGTGAACGGCAGCAGCAAGAGAACGAGTGGAGTGGCTTTGAGTTTCATGCTTCGGCTCTCAGTCATTTACATGCGTGGCAGCGTGACACCCGTTTGTGCCAGGTATTTTCCCTGCTTGTCTTTATACGAAACCTCGCACTGTTCGTCGCTCTCGAAAAACAACACCTGCGCGATTCCTTCATTAGAGTAAATCTTCGCCGGAAGCGGGGTCGTATTGCTGATCTCGAGCGTCACGATGCCTTCCCATTCCGGTTCAAAGGGCGTGACGTTGACAATGATGCCGCAGCGCGCGTAGGTGCTCTTGCCCAGGCAAACAGTGAGGACATTGCGCGGAATGCGAAAGTATTCGACGGTATGCGCCAAGGCAAACGAGTTCGGTGGAACGATGCACACGTCACCCTTGAAGTTCACGAAGGAATTCGAGTCGAATTTCTTCGGATCGATGACCGTGCTGTTGACGTTGGTGAAGATCTTGTACTCGTCGGAAACGCGGACGTCGTAGCCATAAGACGACACGCCGTAGCTGATGACGCCCTTGCGCACCTGGCGCTCCTCGAATGGTTCGATCATTTTGGTTTCGCGCGCCATTTTCGTGATCCAGCGGTCTGATTTGATCGACATGCAGATACCCCCACTTATATTCAGGCCCCACCCAGCCTAACGTAAAGTGATTCGAGGCCGTTAAATGTTTTTTGAGTCAGTTTTGTATTGTTTTTAATTTGACAGAATAAGCCGCCCGCTTAGACTTTGTTACCAAGTTCTATCTCACACTTGGTTCAAGGAGGATCAAATGCCGGGTTCATTGCCGGGTTTACTGAAGAGGAAGGGAGTCCTGTCCGTCGGAGTTGTGGCCGCGACCTTGGTTGCCGCGTTCACGCTCGGTCAGACACAAGCTGCTGGCAGCAAGTCCATGCGAGTACAAGCGCCAGCGCAGTTCAAAGAAGGTGAAGTCGTCGTAAAGTTGAAGAAGCCGCTGGGCGTTCAGAGCCTGGGCGCGGTTGCGCACAATCTGCTGATGTCGCTGGGCAAGCTGCACTCGGTAAGCTTGAATCCCCTCATGACCGACAAGTCCATCTACAGGATCAAGGCCAACGACAAGGTTGCCATGGGGCAGCTGATTCGCGACATCCAGGCCAATAGCGCAGTGGAGCTTGCCGAACCCAACTACATCTATCACACGATGGATATGCCCAGCGACCCGGTCAAGGCCGTGTTGCCGAACGATCCGAACTTCGGGCTCAACTGGGGCCTGCTGAACATCGGTCAAAAAGACAGCAAGGGCCAGGACGGTCTTGCGGGCAGCGATATCGGCGCGACGAAGGCTTGGGCAACGGGCACGGGTTCCAAGGACATTCTGGTGGCGGTCATCGACACCGGCGTGGACTACAATCACCCTGATCTGAAGAACAACATCTTCATCAATACCAAGGAAGATCCGAGCAACGGCAAGGACAACGACGGCAACGGCTTCATCAACGACTATCACGGTTGGAACTTCGAAGGCAAAAACAACAACCCGATGGACGACAACAAGCACGGTACGCACACCTCGGGCACGATTGGCGCTGAAGGCGGCAACGGCGAAGGTACGGCTGGCGTGAACTGGCATGTTTCGATCCTTCCGATCAAGTTTTTGTCGGCAGCGGGCAGCGGTTCGTTGGATGACGCGGTTGAGTCGATCAACTACGCCACGTTGATGAACGTGAAGATCATGAGCAACAGCTGGGGTGGCGGCGGTTTCTCGCAGACCATGTTCGATGCGATCAAGAAGGCCAAAGACAAAGGCATTCTCTTTGTCGCTGCGGCAGGCAACGACGGCAAGGACAACGACGCAACGGCTTCGTATCCGGCAAGCTATGATTCCGACAACGTGATTGCGGTGGCCGCCACTACAGTCGATCCGGTTCGTAATCTTCGCAAGAAGACGATTACGGGCGGCCGCCTGAACATCTACAACGCGATCAACAACATCATTCCTGAGCGCAAGGAACCTCCGGCCGACCGCTGGAAGGCCATGGCTCATGCGGTCGAGAGCGCGCATCCGTACGTGAGCAACACCACTCAGACGTTTGAGATTTCGCATCCCGGTGCGAAGTTCATCCGTGTGCACTTCAGCAAGGTCGGCACCGAAGCCGGCTATGACCTGATTCGCATCAAAGACGGTGCGGGTACGGTGGCTGAAGAGCTCAGTGGCGAGCAAGCCGACTACACGACGGATTACGTGGAAGGGGACAAGGCTACGGTCACGTTCACTTCAGACGGCTCGGTTGATGGCTGGGGCTTCGCGATCGATCATTACGACTTTATTGATTAAGAATTGAGGGATTACATGGCTCTGGCTATGTAATCCCTCTTTCGTTATAGTCCCTTCATGCGCAAGCTTTTTTCGACAATCCTGACACTGGCGGTGTGCGCATTTTCCGTATTTTCTTCGATTCAGGCCGCTGAGCAGGTGCCTGGCATTCCGGCTGGCTCGTCATCCGCCCGCAAGATGAAGTTTGACCCGCGCCTGGCGGCTGAGTATGTCGAACTTCTGAAACACCAGGCCGACGAGCGCAAGGAATTCTATGCGGGCCGAGCCAAAGCGAGCGAAGAGCTGCATGCGCAACATGTCACCCAGCGCACGGATCTGGTAGCCACCCATCGAAAAGCCAGGCACAGATTCGAAGAAGAGAAACACACGCGCAACGAGCGCTCGGGTTTTTTCAAAAGTCAGCGCAGCGACATGACCGCGCTCGAGGCACGCCAGAAGGCCGACTTTCTGGGGCTTGACGCCGACTTGGAAAAAAAGCTGCTCGAGTTCCATGAACGCCAGCGCAAGGAACGCGATGAGCTGACCGGGCATCTGTTGAAGAGCCACCACTAGAAATGACGAAGCCGGGCAAAGACCGAGCCTTGTATGGTGTCGCGCTGCTTTACTCGGTTTGTGTTTACGGCCCCATGGCGGTGATGAGCATTGGTGCTGGCATAACGCTGGCGGCCTGGCTGGGCTTGCGGTGGGGAAGTTACGGTAAAGACCTGAGAGCCATGCGGCAGTCGCCGGTGTTTGGGCCGACGTTATTTCTGGGCGTGGCCTGCCTGTGGTCACTCGTTTGGGCAAAAGCCTCGGGACTCGCTTTTTACGGAATGCGGCCCACGATTACCTGGGACGACACCCGCAAGGCGTGGCATCTGCTTTTTCCTTTCATCCTTTTCGCTGTTTTTGCTCGGCTCGGAGCCGCAGATTTGCGGAAAGTGGTGAAGCTTTGGTTCTGGCTGGGCGTGGCTTCGGCCGTGATGGGTATCGTCCAATACTATGTTCCTTTCTACGAGCCGATGATGCTGCCGCACACCCACTACGAGGGCCACGATGCCGGCACCGGCTTGCTGCGCCTGCTCGAAGGGCGCTGGCACGCCACCGGTTTTGCAGGCTTTCATTTGAGCTATGCGGCGATTATCGGTTTTCCGGCGGCGGTTTCGCTGGCGGCGATGGCGGTGCTTTTTCGGCGCGAGGGGTTGAGCCGCCGCACCGGCATGGTTGTCTTTACGGCGCTGCTGTTTTTCATCGCCAACATCTGCACCTACTCGAAGATCGCCTGGCTGGCCATGCCGCTGACCGTGGTGCTGATTGCGGTGGTGGGATTCCAGGGCAAGCCTCGCTATGTCATTATTGGCGCGATCGTGGCTTTTTGCGCGGTCTTCAGCATGTCGTCATCTTTTCGCGAACGCATGGGCGCCGACAAACGCACCTATACCGAACGCGAGCAGGTGTGGGGCGCGAACTTGGAGATGATTCGGCAGTTTCCGGTATTTGGCGTGGGCTGGCATCGCAACTCCGAGCTGTCCCGGGCCTATTATGCCAAAGTGCTGCACTCCGAGGGCTTTGAGTCCCATGCCCACAATAATATTCTTGATCAATGGGCCACTACTGGGCTGTTTGGGCTGATTGGTTTTTTTTGGCTCAACATCGTTTTGGTGTGGATGTCGTTCCGGCTTTACCGCGACAACCACGATTTGCTTTGGCGCAGCATGGGGCTGGGATTGGTGGCGGGTTGGTTTTGCCTGCAGCTCAATGGGACTACGCAGGTGAATTGGTGGGATGCGACTGTGATGCACCAGATTGGATGGGTGACTGCCATTACGATGGAAGGATACCGGCGTTATTGTGGGGGAAGAGTTTAGAGAGTGGAGCCAGAGCCTCAGCCTGGGAGTGAAGTAGAGATGGAGTATGGGAATAGATTGCCCCTCTCAAACTCGACCACATTCTCAGACTGAGGCTGAGGCTCTGGCTCCACGCTCAATTCCCTTCCCCGCTTTCCGGTCAAGTTTGCCTGCCGCCATCCCGATATACACATCGGGGGTTCGTTCAATGGCTGATTCCGACTCACGCGAAAAACAACTCACGATGACCGTTCTCATGACACCTGAGATGGTGAACTTCTCGGGCAAGGTGCACGGCGGGGCGATGCTCAAGCTGCTCGATCAGGTCGCCTATGCTTGCGCTTCCCGCTACTGCGGAAATTATGTCGTCACGCTTTCGGTGGACCAGGTCGTATTTCGCAACGCCGTTCAGCTTGGCGAGCTGGTGACTTTTCTGGCCAGCATCAATTATACGGGTCGCACCTCGATGGAAATTGGCATTAAGGTGATTGCCGAAGACCCCCGCCTGCGTACCTGCCTGCATGCGATGTCGAGCTTCTTTACGATGGTCGCCGTCGACAAAGACGGCAAGCCCACGCCGGTTCCAGCCCTGGAACTTCAAACTGATGTTGAGCGCGAACGTTTTGCTGCCGCGCAAGATAGAAAAAAGCTGCGCGAGGAATACGAAGTGCGTCACCATGCCACGCGCAACGCCCCGAAAAAAGACGTCGCTTAAGTCCCGTGCCCGGGGCTAGTCCATCCGCACGAGTGGACCGGGGATCGTCACCAGATTTTTTGCGCCCGTGATGGTGATTCCCAAATTCAGATAGCGCGAGATGACCCCGTGCCGGTCTTCATAGTCGTGCCAGCGTTCGAGAAGCTCGGTGATCGGCACGTAGGCGTAGCCCGCGACTGCCGACGGGTCCATGAAGTAGGCAAATTCTGCATCCATGGCCACGAGCACCGCGTAATGTCCGCTGTCCCAGGTATCGCTCCACTTTTTGTCGAACGTGTCGCGCCAGGCCTGTAACGCGAGAATTACGGTTTCTCCCCGACCCAGGGCTGCGCGCAGGTCGGCCACCGTCATGTTGGTGCGCATGCTGGCTTGCAGTCCGTGAGCTTTGGCGACCTCGACAATTTTGATCGGCTCGGTGCCGTCCTTCGGCGTGGTTTCGAGCATGGAGTAGAGCCCCGACTCGTTTCCGCCATAAGCGTTCCAGTAATAAAGGACTGACATCAGCGCGGCGGCGCCGCAGCTGTAGCTGGTGGCTTGCGCGATCAAGGGCACGGCCAGCGAGTTGGCGGGCAGTAGCGGAGTGGGCCCTGTATTGGCGGTTTGAGTTCTCATGCCTAATGACAAAGTGGCCAATGCGATCAGCGCGACGACGACGAGTATCGACAGTGATTTTTTCATTCCACCCGACTCTAGAGAAGTTGCTCGATACTGCAAGCTCGAAGTCGGCTTGCGTTAACGCCATGAGTCGCAGGTTCTCCGCACCAGTGGGTGAGTTTACTGATGAAGAGATCGCAGTTGCCACGGGCAATCGTGGAATAGCGTTCGACACGCCAGGGTTGATGGGCTTTTATCCGGATAGTGAATTGAATCCATTTAATCAAGGAGATGACGAGATGAAGAAGTCTACGATGGCGATGTTGACTGCTTTTGGTCTGGCTCTTGGCTCGGGAGCGTATGCTCAGGTTACCCCTGACCAGGCCGGCGGTGTGATTCAGGGCGGCACCATGAACAGCGGCGGACAGATGAAGGGCGGACAGTCCAAGGGTGGTCAGCAAAAAGGCGGGCAGCAAAAAGGCGGGCAGCAAAAAGGCGGGCAGCAAAAAGGCGGGCAGCAAAAAGGTGGGCAGCAAAAAGGTGGACAGTCCAAGGGCGGCCAGATGTCGGGTGGAGCTGTCGGCGGTAATATTGGCGGTGGACTTGGCGGCGCAGTAGGTGGCGGCACCCTGCCCAATGCTGGCGGTACCGGCTACTAGTTTCAGAATTTAGATTGGGTCCCAAACAGCGTTCGTTTGAAAAAGAAAGGGCGGACCCGCAAAATGGGCCCGCCCTTTTTTGTATGGGAGCGTGTTACTTTTGTAAGGCTTTGATTTCTGAAATAAACTTTTCGACCTGAATGATATAATCTTTCAAACGCTC
>JACQAW010000177.1 GCA_016194725.1 Deltaproteobacteria bacterium | reverse complement strand
CGTTACCAGATCCAGGCTCTTGTCGTGAGCAAAGCGCCGATCCGAGAGATGGCCCGCATCCTGGGCCGAAGTCCATCGACGATCAGCAGGGAGATTCGTAGAAATCGACCTAATGGAATTCTTTATCGCGCCTCGAAGGCATGTCATCGAGCTCAGCGAAAGCGAGCCGGCCTTCATCCCAGACATAAAATCTCGGGATCCATAAGAGCTTATGTCGAAGAGAAGCTGATCCTTGGATGGAGCCCCGAGCAGATCGCGGGTCGTCTGGCCCTGGATGGAACCTCGGTGACGCACGAGACGATTTATCAGTTCGTATTTCGAAACTTTCGCGAAGACGCGGGAAATCTCTATCGACATTTGCCGAGGAAAAGAAAAAGACGCCGCTCGCAGCTTTCACATAAACGCTATGTTTTGGCTGGAAAACGCCTTGATCTTCCCTGGATTGACAGTCGGCCGCAGTTAGTCGAAGCGCGCACAAGGTTAGGCGACTATGAACGCGACTCGATCGTTGGGCCCAGAAGGCAGGGTTCAGCCTTGCTCACGATCGTCGACCGAAAGTCCAGGCTCACGAAACTTGGAAAGCTCCAAACCCTCGGCTCGAATGACGCCCACAAGCTAACAGTCCGCCTGCTGCGAGGACTGCCATTGAATACGATCACCAACGACAACGGGCCTGAGTTTTCGATGTTCGATTCGACCTCAAAGCAGCTCAAGATCCCTATCTACTTTTCCAAGCTGTACTGCTCCTGGCAAAGAGGGACGAACAAAAACACGAATGGGCTTGTGCGCAGATTTTTTCCGAAAGGAACAAACTTTAACGACGTCACAAGCGAGGAGATTCGGAAAGTTGAAGCGCTTCTCAACTCCAGGCCGAGGAAATGTCTTGGGTTTAGAACGCCACTTGAAGTACAAAACGATCAAGTCGGATGTTGCATTGGGTTCCTGAACTCAAGCGATAGACAAAGTAAGGCCCCAAGTAGCCACAATCGTTGAGAGTGCGTCGAGACTACTATCTTCAAATCCGCGCTCGTTTCCTGCGAAAAATCTAAGCCCGTCCCGACCGTGCGTTTGAACTATCCACATGTGGATAAGCTTGCGCGGATTTGGAGAGGTTCGACGCGAGGGCGGAGCAAATGCGCAGCCTTTATAAATGATGGCGCGTAGGATGCGCGCCCTTCCTTATCGCGCTACGCGCGGCAGGAAAGCCGCGCGTGATTCCAGTCCTAGGTGGCACCTGCCACGCAAGCCGGCGCCTCCCACCGTTTGGCATTGTGGCATGTTGCCTAACGCGAAACCTTTTTACCAGCCGCAGCAGCAAGCCGAGCCCGATCAATCCGATCCTTCATCATCGGATGGCTAGATACAAACGATGGCGAATAAAGCTCGTCTTTGTATTTCGTCGAAAGCCGTTCCATGATGTTGGCAAAAGCTTCAGGGGAATGACCCGTTTTTTTCAGCAGCTCAAATGCATAGTCATCGGCCTGACCCTCGAACTTCCGGGAGAATTTAGTCGTTGCGAGAAGCACCGGAAATCCGCTCACGGCGCCGCTAAATGCCGCCGCATCCTGAGTCACGACGGCCGCAAGTAATCCGACGATGGAACCTGCCAAAACGCCTTTTAACGGATGACGAAGCTCAACATGCCCCAATTCATGTGCCAGCACGGCGAGCACCTCCTCAGGAGACTCGGAAAAGAATATCATTTCGTCTTTTAGAACGACGATCCCTCCCGGAAGAGTATACGCGTTGGGTAACCCATGCTGCCCATTGGTCGCGCCAATAGAAGTGCGGAACTCAATCCTGCAATATCTCCTCGAGGGCAATGCCTGACACATCTGACCAAAGCCTCTCCGAAGCTCCGCTTTCTCGCCCGGATATGTCGACTCATTTCGCTCAAACCAGTTCTGATCGAGTAATCGAAGCGACTCTTCGCCAATCTGACGTTCGACGTCCGCCGGAAGGCGCTCAACGACAAAATCGGCCAATCGCGGCAACCCGTAGACATAGCCAGCTACGAGAATGGCCGCGATGGTCGCGACACAAGCCAACGCGATTTTCCAGCGTTCTTCGAGCCATGCCACTGGCTTTTCGGTCGGGCTCTGCTGCGGCAACTTGTTCAATACTGTCTGGTGTCGACATAAGAACTGGCCTCCTCCAGGCAGATTGATGAAGCGCGGCGCCGTGCCTATTTTTGGAGATACCCTGAGCCTCGATAGGACAAACTTTTTTTCGAGCTCACCCGCAACAAGCAGCGCTTCATTCGAAGTGAGCTTGAGCGTGGCCGGGATAGCGAGCGGCTGGCTACCATCGAAATAGCTGCCCTTGAGGACCTTCATACCGAAATATCCATATCGAACAAATCGATTGTTTCTGCTCCCGCCGCGCTGACCGCCGCGCCCTTTCGACCGCGAAATTCACTCAGTTCTGCCTCGGGAATGACTTTCGTCTGCTCTACACGATAACGAACGCTTCGAATGATGGCCCACGGTATCAGAAGGCCGGCCGACGCCAGAATGGCCGCCGCATTGACGATATATAATTTCGCCATCTCACCAAAACGCAGATTCGCTTCAAAACGCAGCGGACCTAGCCGTGTATTGCTCCAAACGAGGTTAGTGATCCTTGTCTGAACATATGCGTAGGCCAAGGCATAGGCGGAATAGATCATCACGTACGGCAAAAGCGACTGCGCGGTGATCGGAATCGAATAGTGAGATCGAATTGCGTAGGTGCCAAATATGCCCGCCGCACCGACAATGGTCACGATGAGAGCTGCAACAAAATAGGTCACAAAAAAGTGGTCGCCCTTTGCCGTGAATTTCGCACTCTTGCCGCCATACGAGATATTGCAGATCAGATAAGCTTTGAGCCGTCTGACCCAATATGGAAACAGGATCATGCCAATCAATGTCGCCACCGCGACAAACTTACCTTTCTCCCACCAGTGAAGAAACGCCCCCAAGACATAAATAGGGATTATGCCCAACCAGTAAAGGGTTTGCGCGGCAGCCCGCCAATCGCTCTTGAAACTAAAGGTAATGTTGCGAAACGCAGAATAGCGCGCATTGAAGGCTGCCGACCGAATCACGACCCACGGTGCGACAACCAAGCCAATTACGAGAAGGTAAGGCAGCGTCGACTGCAGAAAATGGCTGGCGACAAAGTAAGCCAGGAAAAGTAGCGCACCGATGATTCTGCCTCTCAAGATCGGTATAGGCTGACCCAGGTACTGAAAAGGGGTGCCCGCAAGCTTTGTATGCGAATAAAAATAATGTTTCTTTCGAACCTTGGCCCAGGCCGAAAAAATACCCAAGGTCAAGAGTGTCAGGCACAGATTCACGATCCAGATCCGAAAATACTCTCTGCCGGTTCCCGTGAACTTGAGTTGAAGCGCAGGCCGCTGGGGCACTCCCGCAATCAGGCTCTCCTCCTCCGTTTCAGGGCTCGGAGCTGGTGGATAGGCCGACGGGTCATCGAAGATGAAAAAGATCTTCTTTGGCTCTTTGCATTTCGGTGTGCGACCGGCCATTTCTCGATTCTAACCTGAACCATTTCTATTCAAAGAAAAATGCCGATCCAGTCCCGGGTGGTCCCGAGCACTCCAGCCAGAGCCTCCCACCGTTTGGGATGGTGGCATTTCAGGTGCACGTCTCGAACAATCCAAGCCGGCGCCTCAGAAACCAATCCGCCTTTTAGAAGCCGAGCCAGGCTGCCGCATGAGCTCACTAATAGCATCGAAGACTGCTCCAAACTGCGCATCACACTTCTTCTCGAGAGACGTTAACTTCCGCTCCAACTCCCGATGAGAATCCAACAACTGTCGCAGACGGATAAATGCGCAGATGACCTCCAAATTTACTTGTATAGCCATCGGGCTCTTTAGCATCCCGGACAGCATGGCTACGCCGTGCTCCGCGAAGACGTATGGAAGATAGGACGTCCGCCGTATTCTCCCAAACTTGAGATTCCAATCTGGAACCTCAAGTTTTCATACACGTCCTTCGTAAGGCGAAACATGAAATCCTCGGGAAAGCGCTCGATATTCCTTTGTACCGCCTTATTGAGATTCTTCGTTTGAACCCCATAAAGAACCTCTAAATCCGCATCGAGCATGATTCGATGTCCACGGACGAAATAGATCTTGTGAGCGATCTGGTTTGGAAGACTTCCCATGTGGTGAGAGGAAAGCAAGCCTTGGACCAGCGGGGATGGAAACAACCCAATCCAGGTCGGAAAATCAGCCTGGTGCCTCGAAACACATTTCCGTATCGCTATCTGCGTACTGCGGGGCTGAGTTCTGAAACACAATCCCGCGCATCGATAAAATACTTGGTGTCCCTTTCAACGTCGGGAGTCATCGGCATCCTGCGATTGGAAAAATATATCTGCAACTTGGCTTCAGGCGTCATGACCATGCACTCCACTTCATAGCGGCCATCGGCTTGCGCCAAACCCGAACGGCAAAGAATGTCTTGCGAATCAACAACTAGCTTTTGGCCTTTGTGAAGCGACCGCATATATTCACTCATTGCCTTTCTGGCCACGTT
>JACQAW010000176.1 GCA_016194725.1 Deltaproteobacteria bacterium | reverse complement strand
TGAACTTTATATCGCGAATCAGGTCATAGACGTACAGATCGCCGTCGTTCTGTCCATTTGACGTGAATTTCTTTAAGTACGCCTGGGGAACGAAATGCTGGCGCTTGTTTTCTGAATTTCCCGGCATACGGCTTTGTTACACCACTCCACTTAAAGATTCACTTTGTTGGGTTAGGTAGCTGAATTGAATTTGATCCTGCGCGTAACCATGGGCTTCCGGAAAAAAATAGAACGGTGATGAAACCGGCCAAAGACGCGGTTTTGTGGGGCATCGCAGATTGTTCGTGTTAACTATGAAGTATGGCTGAGCCAGGTCCTGTTCCTGTATTTTGGGGGAACCAAAAATGGATAATAGACGAATCCGGCGCGCTTGTTCCAGGTGATGCCTTAAAAGCTGGCGATCCAGGCTGGCAAGATTACGCTGGGGTTCAAGGTGTTTCCGCAGACCTTGCTGCCTCGTCACATCCCGACCGGCTATTCAGGACACAGCTTCAAGATCAAATTGTTCGGCGAACGGTGGCAGGCCTTGAAAAATATCAGGATGGTACGTCACACTGCATTCTGACGCATGGCGGCATCGCCTCCGGAAAGACCTCGGCGGTAGATGCCTTTTTGGAAGCAAATGAACGTAAGGAATATCTCCGAATTGATTTCGATCGAGTGAAGCAGCAGCTGCCTGAATTTGTGCATATGAAGGCCGCCGGGCTAAAGCATGCTGCAACCTTTGTTCAATCAGAGTCCGCGAAGATTGCCGGTCGGATTCTTAAGAAAGCTATCAATCAGCGCTGCAGCATTATTTATGAGGGGAGTCTCCTTAAGGTCGACAGCATCTCGGAGCGGATTCGAGCGATGAAGAAAAAGGAATACATCGTTACGGTTGTCTCAACGCATGTGACCGAACCTACCGGACAGCTGAGGGCGGCGAAGCGGTATGAGGAGGGTGGACGCTATGTGCCACCAGATGTCGTTTCTGAGACCTACAAAAAGTGCCCGGCCGCTTTGGTGCAGCTGAAATCCCTAGTGGATGTTGTCCTCCTGGTTAATAATGAAACGAAGGCAGCTCCCATGATCCTGACGAAGAGGGATTCGGCTCAGGTTCTTGACAACGATCTGTATGAACAGTACTTGCAGTGTGTAGGCAGGGAGAATTGCCTAAAATGACGCCATGCATTGAAAAAGCTCATGTTTTAGGCTATACTGTCGATAAGCTGTTAATGGCAGCCTTTTGGATGAAAAAAATGATAAAAGCCCTTATAAAATCAATATTTACGTTTATCGGTGTAGAGCGGGTTTCTGCGAAGAAAAAGCCGTCTGAACCCCGTTCGGATATTGATCGGGACATCCAGACTCTTGTGCGTTCCTTGAAAGGCCGCACCCTCAAAAACACCTCAAATATCTGACCATGCCCTTGAGTTGTATTGCGACTGCTTCCGCAGGATGTTTTTCCGCGTCCATTTCTCGACCGAGAAGCTGACACATCAGGTGAGCTCCTTTCCTGGTGATCGTTGGACCTTTTGGTTCCTATTTGCACATCTCCGAAGACCTCGCTGAAGCCTTTAGAGTCATGGATACCCGCGATTCGTATGTTAAGATTTTCGAAATAACCCTATGGATAATGAAAAGACTAAGCATCAAGCTGCAGGCATTCGATTAGTTCAACAGTTTGTTCGGGAGCACTGGGGTAGTGCGTGGCACCCTGTCGAGGCTATGCATGATGATGGGGTTGACGGTGTGGTATTTATACGGAAAATTTTTAAGAAAAAGACCATAGACACCGGGGCAATGGTTTTCGTGCAGGTCAAAGGCGGGGATGGCTATCGACGAGATGCAAAAAAGCGTCCCGACTTCATCGGCGTAAATGTTGGACAAGAATATATAGTCGAGCATCGTCCAAGGTGGAACAGGCTGCCAGGACCCGTTATTTTAGTTTACGTTGATCCCTCTACAGATGCGCTCATGCCTCATGCTTGGTGGACTGATCTCAGGGCGGAGTCATCATATTGCTCAGAAAATAAAAACATTATATTAGTTCCAAAAGTTCAGCGTTTCGGGGCTCATTCAAAAGGACATATAAAACGTCTTTGCGGCGTAGTGCCGACTGATGCTCGACTACCCGTTATCAGAGCTTCACGGAAAGATGTTTGCTATTTCTCGCTAAGTGAGCCGCTGAAGAAGCGAGCAAAAGAGTTCTATGACCTTTGGGGTAAGACTCCAGTTGGCGAGCGCACAAATCCCGTTTTGGGTGAAGTAAGTCCAACGCGAATAGGATGGCGACATATTTCACGCAAGGGTCGAAGGCCCGAGAGGATTCACCAATCATGGCAATTACTCGGAATTGCCAAGCGTATGATTCAGGAAACGACGGCTGGCACGAGCCTGGGTCGTTCGTCGGTATTAATAGCGGCTGATAAGTCGACAGTTATAAAAGATTACGTTGGGTTAAGATCAAGGGTAATCTTTCCACATCGCCACGAAGGGGTTATCCAAGTTGTGATGAGACGCGTGCGACGCATCTCTCCGGCCGGGTCTACAGTTTCTCAGAAGATATACTTTTACTCTATCTACGAAATCCGACAGTCATTGAATGCGATACGGGCGTAATTTCTTAAGAAGGTGCAGACAATCACGAATTTATGCACTGACGCTCGAAGCGCACAAGATCTGCATGCGGGTGATTGCTGCACCAGAGAAAAAATCTAACAGGTATTTCCGCAGCAGACAATCCTGTAGTGATCGATCGCTTGCACTAAGAGCGAGAGTTCGCACTCGCGATGATTGTATCCACAAATTTAATAAACTCCTGAGTATCCAAAAAGTAGTTTGGATAAGCCTTTCGAAGATTGCCGACCGGGCCCGCTGACACAAGGACTACTTCAATCTGCTCTCCCTCATTGGCGCGTTTCTCGGTTTTTGTGTAGTCACTAACGGCTAACTCAAGCTGGTCACGAGAATAAGGAGAAATGTTCACCTTTTTTTGCACGGAATCTAACACCACGGTAGCTGCCGGCCTTTCCCTGTGCGATTGTATCCACGGCGAGTGTAAAACCGCGAAGCTTTTCTAAAACTTTCAATTCCTCGTCAGCTTCGGCGACAAGCTGAAACGTATCTTGCTGGTTGAGTTTCTCGTAACCTGGAACGAGTGGAGAATCTTCTAAGAAAGCGAATGCCGATCCAGTAACTTCGAAAAATTTAAGCCATTGCGCCTCGCCTTGCCGCGATTTAAGTGCCTGACCTAAAAAAGTCCCCATCGTCTCGACGGCAGTCGCCCATGCATGCTGCAGTTTACTGCGGAGCTGTAGTTCAAGGCGTAGGCCATCGTAATCAGGCGCTAGTCGATTTTTATATTTGAACACCAAGTGAATGCTTCGATAGCCATCGGTCTTTGGCTCGGAAATGTAGTCTTTTTTTGAGACCAACTCATGCTCAAAACGACTTTTGCTGTAATCAGCTTCTAGTTTCCGCACGCCGGGCAGGGTATCAAGTACTGCTCGAAGCCCACCAATGTCTT
>JACQAW010000175.1 GCA_016194725.1 Deltaproteobacteria bacterium | reverse complement strand
GCCTCAGCATCGTCCTGAACCTCGCCGAAGGCAGCGGCAAACCAACCCTAAACGAACAGAAGCGCTACTACGCAATAGCCATGGGCAGCCTGCGCGAAACCGAAGCCCTGCTCCAAATCACCAACAGCCAAACCCAAGCAGAACTAGCCCACCGCCTGGGCGGCCACCTCTACAAACTAATCCAAAGCCGGTAACCCGAGTCCAGAGTCCAGAGTCCGGTACCTGTAACGGTACCGGGCCCTGACCCAGGCCCTGTTCCGGTTACGGTTACGGTTACGGTGGGTACACACCTACGGAAAAAGGAAAGAGCCCATTTCTTGGGGAATGGCGTGGGTTTTGCTCGTGAGTTCCCCCTAAAACGACGCCCCCTACTTCTTGTTCAAGCTATCCAAAAACTCCTTACGATCCTTCTCCGCCGAGTCATGGTACTCCTTGCGCTTGCCTTCCAACGACTTGCGAAAATCATCAGACTTCTTTTGAATCCCCTTATTGGATTCTTCGAACTTCTTGCGGGCTTCAGATTCCGCCTTCACGTCAGTCGCGTCCGCGATGGTCTGGTCGCGGGTGCGTTCGGCTTCGCGTCGCTCTTTGCGAATGTCATCGGCGAAATCACGTTCTTCTTTTATCCGGTCGTCTTCGAACGACCAGCGCTTATCCTGTTCTTTTTTCATGAATTCGAACCGCATCTTGCGCCGTTCAATCGCTTTTTCGCGCTGCTCGGCCGCCTTGTCGCTGGTCGTGGGCGCCTTGGGTGCGGCCTTGGTGTCGGCGTGCACCGACGTGGCGGCGACGGCGATTCCCAGCACAACCATTACACGTAACTTTTGCATCTATTTTTCTCCGGGTGTGAAAGCCTACCCAGAGTAACAAACTTTAGTCAGCGCAGCCCGAAAATTTTAGCCCACTCGGCTTCTTTAAAGCCCACGGTGCCCGCCTGAGCCGACAGCACGAAGGGCCGCTTGACGAGCTTGCCATTGCCTTCGAGCAGCGCCAAAGCCTGTTCTTCGGAAAGCTTGGGCAGGCGGGTGCTCAGGTCCAGCTCGCGATAAACCTGTCCGCTGGTGTTGAACAGCTTTTTGAGATCGCCCCCCAGATAGCCCAGCATCCTGCGCAGCTCGGCCCGGCTCGGGGGCTGCTCGCAAATCGCCACGCGCTCGAAGGGCACGCCATTCATCGCGAGAAATTTGAGAGCCTTGCGGCAGGTGTCGCACTTTTCGTATTCGTAAATTTTTACTTTGTTCATTAGACTGGTATAAAATGGCTTTCCTCTATTCGGCCACACTTTTCGTCAGCGCCTTTTTGCTCTTTTCGGTGCAGCCCCTGGCCGGAAAAATACTTCTGCCGCTGCTGGGCGGCTCGCCAGACGTCTGGAACACCTGCATGCTTTTTTTTCAGGCGCTGCTGCTGCTGGGCTATCTTTACGCCCACGCCCTTTCGCGCTATGTGCCCCGCCGCGCTCAGGGCCCGCTGCACCTGGCTATTGCGGCGGGCACCTGTGCCTGCATCATTGGAAAGGGCGCGCTGGGGCCTGATGCCAGCACTCTTGCCGGCAGCTGGCCGGTGGGTTGGATTTTACGCACGCTGACTCTGTGGCTGGGTGCACCAGTGTTCCTTCTGGCTTCGACTTCGCCGCTGCTTCAGCTTTGGTACTCACGCTCCGGAAAATCGGGCACCAGAGACCCCTACTTTCTGTACTCGGCCAGCAACCTGGGCAGCCTGATTGCGCTGTTGGGTTTTCCGCTGCTTATTGAGCCGGCTTTTTCGCTCTCCCGCGCGCGATGGCTTTGGAATGCGGGCTTTTTTCTGCTGGCCGGGACCCTCGCGCTCATTGCGCTGACCCCGCATGCGCGCGCAGGTAAACCATTGCCGCCCACCCGGCGCATTCCCACGCTGCAACTGGCGCGCTGGGTGTGGCTTGCGTTCATCCCCTCGAGCCTGCTCCTGGGCGTGACCACCTATCTTTCGACCGATATTGCGCCGGTACCCCTGCTTTGGGTAATTCCGCTGGCGCTTTATCTGCTCAGCTTCATCGTAGCGACCCGGGGAATCAAGCCGGCCAGCTTGCAAGCCTTGGGGCGTGTGCTGGCGCTGACGGCTTTGTTCACCATCATCGCGCTGTCACGCTATTTCGACTATCCGGGACTGCTGCTCATTTTACTGCATCTGACCCTGTTTACGGTCGCGGCCACGCTTTGCCATGGCCTGCTGATGAGCTCGCGGCCGCCGGCGGGCCGGCTTACGGAGTTCTATCTTTGCGTCGCGCTGGGCGGAGCGCTGGGCGGAATATTCAACAGCCTCGTTGCACCCGTGGTTTTTCAGACGCTGGCTGAATATCCGATGGCCATCCTTATCGCGGTGTTTTTGCGGCCGATGCGCGTCGAGAAGGCGTTCAAGGCGCGCGCGCTATGGGTTGACGTGGCTTATGCGCTGGGAATCGGAATCTGCGTCACGGTGCTGCCCGCCCTTGCGCTGCGGCTCACCTGGCTGCCTCAGCACCTGCACAACACGCTGGTTATCGGCCTGCCGGCGGTGCTGACGTTGCGCGCGATCGGCAATCGAAATCGATTTACACTGGCTCTGCTGGCGCTCAACGTCTGCACCACGCTGCTGCCGGCCAACGAGCAGAATATCCTGACGCGCCAGCGGGGTTTTTTTGGCTCGCTGCTGGTGTTCGACGACACCGACCGCAAGGCAGTCATGCTTTTTCATGGCCGCACCTTGCATGGCGTGCAGTCGCGGCGGCCCGAGCTGCAAGCTGAGCCGCTCTCTTATTATTCGAAAACCGGGCCCATCGGTGAGGTTTTGCAGCGCTCGCCGTGGCGGCGTGACGTTGCAGTGGTGGGACTGGGCACCGGTTCGCTTGCCGCCTACGCCAGGCCAAAGGAGAACTGGACGTTTTACGAAATCAATCCTCAGATATCGGCCATTGCAAGGAATGCCGACTACTTCACCTTTCTGCGCGATTCGCCGGGCGCGGATAAAGTAGCGATCGAGCTGGGCGATGCGCGCCTGCGTCTGAGCGCCCGCGCCGACGCCACGCTGGACTTGCTCATCGTCGATGCCTTCGGCTCGGACTCCATTCCCGTGCACCTGATCACGCGCGAGGCACTTGAGCTGTACTGGCGCAAGCTGCGGCCGTCTGGCTGGCTTGCCTTTCACATCTCGAACAAATATCTCGATCTGACCCGAGCCCTGGGTCCGCTGGCCGCTGCCACGGGTGCGCAGGCCCTGACACGCAACGACCATCGCAAAGATGTCGAAGGCCTTGCGCGGTCTTCGAAGTGGCTGCTCATGGCACGCTCGCCGGAATCATTAAAGCCGTTTGCGGCAGATCCCAACTGGAAACATATCGAGGCAGCAGGCGACTCCGGTCATGTCTGGTCCGATGATTACTTCAACCTGCTTGCGCTCTTGCGCTTCTGGTAATCCGGTTTAAGATCATTCTCATGGCGGATTCCAACGTTAGTTTTGGCGAGCAGCGCATTTTGGGACGAAGCGGATTGCGGGTTGGGGCCTTGGGGTTCGGCTCCTCGTACGGCGCGCCGGCCAGCGCATATGAGCGGGCTTTTGAGCGCGGCTGCAATTATTTTTACTGGGGCTCGGCGCGGCGCGAAGGCATGGGCTGCGCCATTCGCCAGCTGGCCCCTCGCAACCGCGATAAGCTGGTGGTGGTGCTGCAGTCCTATTCGCGAATGGGTACGATTTTGAAACTGAGCGTACGCAGCGGCCTCAAACGCCTGAAGCTGGATTACGCCGACGTTCTTTTGCTGGGCTGGTTCAATGCGATGCCGGGCAACGGCATCATGAGTGCTGCCATGAAGTTAAAAGACGCGGGTATCGTCAAGGCCATCGCGGTTTCCTGCCATGAGCGCCCCATGTTCGAGCAGTATATCAAAGACCCTCGCTTCGACATCATCATGACCCGCTACAATGCCGCGCACCGCGGAGCCGAGCGCGAGGTATTCCCGCATTTGGACTCAGGCAAGCAACGGCCCGGAGTGGTGACCTACACCAGCACCCGCTGGGGCTTTCTGGTCAATCCCAAATTTACGCCCCCTGGAATGAAAACACCCACTGCCGCCGACTGCTACCGATTTGCGCTCACCAATCCGAATGTGAATCTGGCCCTCAGCGGCCCTTCGACCGCGGAAGAGATGAATGCTAATCTTCGCGCGCTGGAAGCCGGGCCGTTGTCGTCGGAAGAAATGGCGTGGATGAAAGCCGTCGGCGATCACGTGCATCAGCTGACGTCGAAAAAGGTTCTGGCCAACCCCTTCATGCAGCGCAATCAGTGAATAGGCGGGAAAGCGAAAATGGCCCGGGCACCTCGTTGAAAGCGTTGGAGTTTAATCACGGGCCCCAGCCTGGGATATAATAAAAGCTGAAGGCGAGGTGGGGAATGAGCGTCCGGTTTCATGGAGAATGCTTGCTCGCAGGCGCCATGCTTGCCTGCTGCACCCTTGCCCAGAGCGCCGAGTGCCTACTGGGGCCGGGACCTCTTCGGCTGGGAACCGTGGATCCCGTGATGCATTACATGATCGACCATGTAGCCCCGGATATGAAGGATTACTGTCTTGCGGGCACTGCTTCGACGCCAGCTTCGATTCTCGAGAAATGCTTCGACAGCGTGAATCACGAATTTTCCAAACGCTACGGCACGATCACCAAAAGCATCGAGGAATCGATGGCGAGAATCAATGCCATAACCCTGCCCGTGGATGGCGAGGGAAACATGGCCTGTCCCGGTTCAAAAAACGGCGCGAAAAAAGTCACGAGCGCGCCCATCCAGCTTCCTTACCATATCGCGCCCGGCAACCCTAAAGCGCAGTCGAGAGATCTGGATGACATGATCTCGGCCCTGAAGCTTGACAAGATACCGGATAAAGCCCTTTCGGTGTCCGCGGTACGGCTATCGCTCGGACGCGGATCGGCTGAAGATTACCAAAGGGCCGTACGCCGCCTGGCTTGCGTGTCGGGCTCGGAGTTCGCTACGCCCGAAGGCGCAAAAGCCGCTCTGGCCAAAGCAAAAATCGGCGTCGACTGCGCGGGTGCCGTTCAGATCAACTTACGCGATGCCGCGGGAAAAACGGACAACCATTCGCTTGGCCTGGGAAATTCCACCAACGAGGCCTTCTACAACGGCGACATGCTCAAGCGGCCCAAGAGTTATCGCCACACCACCGACCCCCTGGCAATCAGGCCAGGTGACGTAATACCGCTCGATCGCCCGAACGCGAAGATCGTCGGGCATGTCGTGATCGCCCAGGACGTCCAGTTCGAGGTCGCGAAAAAGGACTCGCACCTCGCCGGAAAGACACCCGGGGACAAAGACATCGGATTCGACACTCACCCCAATGATCAGCTCATGAAAGTCAAAGTGGGCTCGTCCTGGGGCGGTGACGGACCCTCTGTCCAAACCTGGGTCTACAATATGCGGACCAAACAATGGGCTGCCGAAAAGCCGGACGGAAGTTATTTTTTCGATGTCAGCGGCCCCTATAATCATCCTTACGCCGGTCAGTACCGCTTCAATGAGTTCATTCCTTGAGCGTACCCGCGCGTGCGGCCGGCATCGGCAAGCGGTTCTAAACTCGTCCATATGATGGGCCCACCACTATCATTGTCAAAGGATTGGATTGTTGTGTCGGTTGTGTAGCGTTCCGAGTAGTCAGCCACCGCAATATCAAACAGGCATCTCCTGAGAACACCACAGGTTTTTCT
>JACQAW010000174.1 GCA_016194725.1 Deltaproteobacteria bacterium | reverse complement strand
GAGATCCACCAATATGATGTAGTTCTCGCGAGTGAAAACATAAAAGATAGTGGAATTGATGAACATCAGAGCCAACCCGGTCAGCGAAACCCAGAAGATATACTTTTTTTGATAAGCCGGATTCAGCCAGAAGTTCCGCAGAAATCTTTTGTGCAGCTTGCGCGGCGGAGATTTGTTTATTTCGGACATGCTGAACACCCCATGGTTACGTACTGCTGTTCGTATAATGTGCGCTGATTTTCGGCTGTTTCGAGCTTGGCGGTAAGAATGAGAATATTCGAGGTCAGCTTTACTTTCTTTGATACGTCTGACGGCGAGAGCGAGGCAAGCATGGCCTTGTTGCCCGCAAGCAAACCCCTGCTGGTCTCCAAGGCCTGAGCCGATGCTTGGAAATCCGCGACGAGCTTGGCACAGGCTGCGCAGTCTGCGGCACGGGAGCCTCGCGAAATAAAAATGGCCAACGTCAGGATTACGCAAAAAATGAAGTTTTGTCGCAAGATTTTCATGCCTATGTGTTA
This sequence comes from Deltaproteobacteria bacterium, assembly GCA_016194725.1. Lineage (GTDB taxonomy): Bacteria > Bdellovibrionota > UBA1018 > UBA1018 > UBA923 > JACQAX01. The sequence continues at coordinate 5,512 of JACQAW010000174.1, read as the reverse complement.
CGATTTTAGGCGGTACAGGCAGGTATTGCAATAGCCTGTCGTGTGCTGAATCGTCCAGCAGGGAAAGGAATCTCATTTGCCGGGGGCTCGCAGGATCATAATATTGAGTCTGAGTATCCTGCTCCAGAACAGTTCCATTTTCGCTGCTCCGATCGAAGCTCCCGCCGCCGGCACTTCGCCCCCAGCTAAAGTCGAAACGCTTACGATGGCCTTCGCAATTGCGAAGGCCATCCGAAACAACCCGACTCTCTGTTCTCGACGGCTGCAGCAGGAACTCAACGAGATCAGCTACGACGATGCATGGCGTAGAATGTGGCTGCCGGCAGTCACCGTGGGCTTAACCAGCGGTGCCGCTTACACACTGGCACAGGTTCCGAGCGGCACCGCGGCTGCCGATGCCGGCGGCAACGCGTTTCATGGCCAACCGCCCGCTGCGGCGCCACTTTCAGGTGTTCAGCTCAACGTCGGAACCTTCAATCTTTACAACTTCGGCAAGGATCGGGACGCGCTGAGGTCGGCCGAGCTGGAAATAGAGCGCTCCCACGAGACGTTGCGCGAGGTCGAAAGAACCGTCCGGTTCGCGGTCATCAAAGCTGTGTTTAACTTCAAAACGCGCCAGGATCTGCTGGATGCGGCTCAACGCTCGGTAGATTCGTCCGAAGCCATTTATGAGCTGGTCAAGAGCCGCGTTCCGCTGCATCGGGCAAGCAACGCCGACGTGTCCTCGGCCGAAATCGATCTTTTGAACGCGAAAAGCATCCTGCTGCAGAATCAAACGTCCTATAGCCAGTCGCTCTGGGACCTGAATCTCGTGCTTGGCGATCCCATCGGACATGCTTATAAAGTAAAAACCGAGGTGAGGTTCATAAAATTTCGAATGCCACTCGATGAGGTGCTGAGCGTGTATCGCGCCAACGCTCCCGCAATCAAAGACGCCAGAAAAGCACTGGAGCAGCGAAGGGCGGAGCTGAGAATCGCCGAGAAAAACTGGCTTCCGCTGCCCGTGGTGACTTTCTCAGGGCTCACGCTCGTCTATAACTTCACGCCCACTGGCACCACCCCGAACCGCGGCGACGGCAACGTGAATGTCGGCGCCGCCGTGGCGCTTACCGTGCCCCTGATCGGAGACGGCGGGTTTCTGTTCAGCCGGGCCAAGCGAGCCGCCGAGGTCAAGGTCGAATCCGCTGAGCTGGATCTGATTAATGCGGCCAATTCAAACGAGGTCCAAGCTATGGGCTTGTACACAAGCCTGCTCCAAAGCGAAACAACGGTCGACCTCAACCAGAAGATTTTCAAGCAATCCGCCGAGGTCTTCGACGGCGCTCTTGCAACTCTCCAAACCAAGGGGGCTGCCAACAGGCTGGATCTCAAAAACGCGCTCGAACAGCTTCGTTCGTCCGAGCTTACGCTTACAAGCTCGATTCTCGATCACTACAGCTTGAAGCTGCAGCTGGCAACCCTGATTGGCGTGGACCGCTTTCCCGAGGAGAACCTGTGAGGAGACAAGAAGCCGTGACGAGAATCTGTTTTCTGGTCTCGATCGCAATGTCCTGCCTGATTTTCTCGGCTCGGGATGCCGCCGCGATACCCGCCACCAGCTTCAAAGTGGTTGATACCACCACCTTCGCCCCGCCCAACGACAGCTCCTGGTTTCTGCGTGCCGACTCCAGCAATGATTTGCCATTCAAAGGGATGACGGGATTCGGTGTTTCCGCCGGCACGATGGGCGAGTATATGTTTCTCGACCTATCTTTCATGTATTATATCGCGCGATACGGCGCCGTAAGAGCTTATCAACCCGGAATAGTTCTTCCGGAAAGCCGTCTCGACCCCAACAATGAGATCGGCAGGCCGCGCTCGGACTCAAACACCGGCAGCATGATTAGCGCGGGACCGGGAATCGGCTTCATGTTCAAGTTCCTGGGAAGCGACAAATGGGTTGAGATCGGTCGTTTCGGGCTGAACTACGCCCAGTACAGCGACCAGACCAATGGCATCTCCTTTCGCGGAGCGCTGGCAACTTTTCATGGGGAGCTGGCCTACCGTCTGACCGAAGCAGTCATGCTTGCGCCCGGTATGACCTACAATATCGGGTTCGTCGATCGAACTGACGGCGGCCTCGCCAACGATACGCCCCACACCGCTTTCCTGCCTTTGCAGTGGTGGTCCTGGCAGCTGGGTCTTTATCTTTGGCTTTAGGGCTTCGCTTGAAACGAGACCGGGAGCACTGCTCAAATCAGCAGCACTCCCGGAAAAACAGCCGTTCTTCTTTGATTGTATTAAGTTACTTGCAGCCGTCCTTACTCGCCTTGTTTTTGGCATAATCCAATGCGAGCGATGCTTTACTCAAAGCGTCTTTGGCATTACTCAAGTTAGCCTGTGCTGCGTCATAGGCCTTCTGCTTGTTGTCCCGGTCAGTAGTGTCCGCATCAAAGGTCTTCTTGTCCGCAGTGATGGTATCCTTGTCCGCTTTGCATAGAGCCGCCAAAGCAGCCTCATCGTTTTCGCAGGTTGTTTTCTGGGCTGCGATGGCTGAAGCCGACGGATTTTCCGCTGCGGTACAAGTCTTTGTAATGGCAGCTTCAACCGCGCTACCCGGGTCATCCAGGCAGGTAGCACGATCACTGATGCCTACCGTCTTACAGAACGCGAGCAGGGACCCAATCGTTGCGTTGGGATCGTTATATTTGGCGATGTCGGCGTTTCCGCATGCAGTAATCGATGCAGGCCCGTCTTTTGCCATCTGGTTGTACTTGTTGCAAGCCGCAGTTGTCTTTTGTGACAATGTCGGTGGCGTTGGTGGATGCCATTGGCCATGATGGGGTGGGGCAGGATCGTTGTCATTGTCACCGTGGTGCGGCGGCATGGCATAGGCATTGAGCGCCCCAATCGCGCTGATGCTGCCAAGAACAATAAAATACTTGATGTTTGAGTTAAAGGTCCACATACGTTCCCCCTCCCGGAAGACTTGAAAGGTGTTCCCCTACGAACTCCCCTTTTTGTTTTTCTGATATCTAGGATTTTAGACCCGTCTGGGCCTGATACAACTGTGTCGTGGAGACACCCTGCTGAATTCCGGGCCCTATCGGAAATCAATGGGAAAATCAGGGCGCGCACTGATTAAAAACATGTGATTCAGACTACTGAACGAAGATTTATCCCGGAATACTCTGGTATGCTCAAAGCAATGACTGCTCCAACCAAGCTGGCGTTACCGCCCATGTTCGTCCCCGCGAATATCGAATTCACGCTGAATGGCAAGGCCTACGCCTTCGCCAAAGAAGGTGTTTCACTTTTTGGAACAGCTGGCCTGATCACGCCAGACTTCAGCCCCATTGATCTGGTGGGCGAGGTGGTCGCAGTCACCATCAACGTGCTTACCTTTCCGCCGCTGCGGATCAGCACTCCAGCCCAGCTGACGGCTCAGCTCACGACGGAAAAGGAGTACATCGGCTTGAAGTTTCGCCTGAGTGATTCCGACCGGGAACGCATGAACGAGGCCATTCGGCGCGAAGGGTTTTATCCCACCTCGTATATCCGGAAGTATCCGCGCATTCCCGCCCGCGAATCCATTCCCTATGTACCCATTCGCGCGGTGGTGCTGACGCCCGGCGAGGAAGTCACCGTCTTCGACGTCGCCAATATTTCACCCAACGGCATTCTGCTTTATAGCGAAAATTTCAAATCGAACCTTTTTCCGCCAGGCTCAGACATTCTGATTCAAGTCGAGCCTCGGGGCCAGATGTTCGAGGCCTTTGACGTCGAAGGGATCGTGCGCCGCGTAGTGATGGACAAGAACAACAAGTCGGGCCTCATTACACGCTACCTGGGAGTTCGCTTTACCCGCATTCTGGACGAGGGCGAGGAGAACTTCCGCGCCATTCTGCACGCGGTGCTCACCGCCATTCAGGAGTCAAACCAGTAAGAGCCAGGAGAAGAATGATTGTCGTCATCGTGCCTTGCCTATGATACCTCTTATTGTACTTTAATTTAAAATAAATCAGGGGGCAGACATGCAAAGCGCGATGCGTATCATTGCTGTGGGACTCGTAGCCATTTTTCAAATCCAGGCCGCGCCGGCGGCACAAATCGCAACTCTTCTCGGACGACCCGATTCCGCGCAGAGTTTCGTGCGCGAGATCGTGAAAGAAAGCGTCAGCCTGGGCGGCAACACCAGCTACGAGCAGGACTGGACCACGCAGCTGTACTCCATTCTTGCGGGTCGTGGCGTGCGCGACGCGATTTCGTTTGAAGTCATCGAAGCCGAAGGCGGCGTGAGCAACGAGCTGCTCCTCAAGGGATTCGATCAGGCCGCGGCAAAGGCGCCGGTGGTCATGACCGCCGTTGGAGGCTCATCTGAGCAAAACAACGCCCTGTGTGCCTATCTTTCGCGTCATGCCGAAGCGGCGTTCGTATTGGCCGCGGGTAAAAGCGGTTACGAGATTGGCGAAGGGGCTGAACCCAACTGCAGCGCGCGCAATATTTTGCGGGTGGCCGCCCTTGGCCGTGACCGCAAGCATCTGATGCCTTCGTCGAACTTCGGCTATACGATTCGAATCGCCGCTGCGGGCGAAGAGATTCCGGTAACTGGGGTAGGGGGCAGGTCCACGCGGCTCACGGGCACCTCGCCCGCGGCAGCCGTGGTTGCCGCCGAGATCGCAAAATTCGCGGCTCGCAGCCCGGCGCTTGATGCCGCGGGTCTGATTAATCGGTTTCTGCGCCTGCGCACCGTGCGTGTCCCCGAACTTGACGGCAAAATAGAAGGTGCGCGGGCACTGCGCGACTGAGCTGCTGGATTTTGGGCGCACACCAACTGTGCGCTGTCCACGCAAATGACGACCTTCTGCGGTTTGGCCCCGAGCGCGTTTACTGAGCCGAAGGCACCTCATCAGTATGCTTGCCGCCGACCACGTCTGAGGCGCGTTCGGCGACGCGTTTGACTTCCGGATGCGTGATAACGGCGCTCTGCGAGCTCGGCTGGGACTCGCCGGCCGAGGCGGTATCTCCATCCGACAACCCTTTAATAAGGTCAGGGAGAAACTGCCTGAAAAATAATGCCACATCCTCCCTTTCTACATTTATACGGCAATGCGCATTTTTTTTTCCTACACTTACATCCGCCCTAATCATGCCTGTATTAACCATATCCAAAATAAAGACGAGATTATATTCTTCCTTCAGCTTACCCTCTCCCTTTTTCTCTTTTTGGTCTTTAATATAAATCTTTAATGCCTTAAAGCCATTCTGATCCAAGTATGGGATTTGCAGCATGAAGCTGGTTTCGGGCTTTTGTGAAAGGCTATTTACCGCCTGATGGGATTCTATACTGCTCAGGAGATTTTTCAAGCCGAACTCAAGCTCTTTTATGGTTTTTGGATTTATTTTGTCCTTTGCAATTTCTTTTGCAGACTCTATCTCTTCCAGAAGCATCAATAACTGAGCTTTAATATCACCCCTCAGCTCTTTGACGGATTCTTTTGTTATCTCCCTCCCCTCTGCCATTTTTAAAAAT
>JACQAW010000014.1 GCA_016194725.1 Deltaproteobacteria bacterium | reverse complement strand
GGCTCTTGAATCCGATTCGGTCGAAAAAACCTACAAAGAGCTCAGTGCCCAAGGCGTTGAGTTTCTGGGGCCTCCGAAAAAAGAGGATTGGGGCTCGTTCGTGCTGATGAAGGACTCCGAAGGCAACACCCTCTGCATCTCAGGAAAGTGAGCTGGCAATGGCAACCTCGTCTAATCGTCCGATCGCGCAGAAGTTGGGTATCAAAACAGGAAACCGGATTGCAGTCCTGTATTCCCCGAAAGGCTACACTTCGATATTGGCCAGGCTTCCGCCGCACGTAAGCCTTACAACAAGGCTCGCTGGCGAGCCTTTCGACGTCGTACAGGGGTTCTACGAAGATGAGCGTTCCCTCACGGGAGATCTTCGAAGGTTTAGAAAGGCAATCCACCCCTGGGGAAAGGTCTGGATCTGCTGGCGCAAGGGAAATGTCACCGAGTTGAACCGCGATACAATCATGAGTCTATGTGAAAAGGTGGCATTGGACTCCGTGGGTTCCTGCGCAATCGATGACGAGTGGAGCGGGCTGAGCTTAATGCTCCCGAAAAACGAGAGACAGGAGCGGTACGCAGTCCATCCAGGGCTGAAGATGATTGCGTCCTGGAAAGCGAATCTCAGTAAGAAGACAGGCAGAACAGCCGATGAATGGAGTGCGCTCATTCGCAAGGGTGCGCCCAAGAACGATAGACTCTGCGTCGAGTGGCTCATAGAGAAGTACGGGCTCGGAACGAATACAGCCAGGTTTTTAGCGGAGATCGCGTTTGACAAGGCCAAGGAGCATCGTGAACCGCAGAGGTATCTCGAATCGGCCGAGAAGTGGGTTGATGAAATGTATTCCGGCGCCAAGGAGCCCTTGAGGCCAATCTATGAGCAGTTGATCAAGTCAGCCTTCAGTCTTGGCAAAGACGTTACAGCGACACCATGCAAGACGATCGTGCCCTTGCGACGCAGATTTGTTTTTGCGCAAGTCAAGCCGAGTGCCAACACGCGGGTGGATTTGGGACTAGCCCTGGGCAAAACCAGGACCTCGGGGCGCTTGATTGATACTGGAGGCCTTGCCAAGGGCGACAGGATTACCCACCGAATTCCTATCACCCGGCTTTCAGAAATTGATGAAGAGGTGAAAACCTGGCTCAGGAAGGCCTACGAGCTGGACCAGTAGCAGTTACCGCCAAGCGATTCATGCCGGCTATTCTCCCGAGACCAATTCGATCAGGGCCTCAAAACGCCGCAACCTTTTATCTCGAGCGCGCAGGTCGGCCTGAAGCCGGTCATAGGCGGAACGATTTCCGTTTTTCATTCTTTTTTCGGCCAAACGCGCGATTCCTTCACGAGTGGGCAGCGGTGCCGGCGATGAAGGCATCCACCTCGGAGCCGGGCGCCAGGATGGTTTGTAGCGCATAGTCATCGAAATCGACGTAGGCCAACATGTCCTCATCGGCAAGCTGATCCGTCTCCACCAGATGCGTGAGCTCGTGAATAAAAGTTTCATACGTCTGCATTGGAGCCATTCCCGCACGCAGGCAGATGGAGGGGTCGACCCAGAACTGCTCGCGGACGTAATCGGGGTGCACGTCGATTACGCGGGCACCGTGGGCATGAAGCTCAGCCTGTTCAGCCGCCAGGCGCCCCTGAAAATAATCCCCTGGCTCTTTTCCACTGCGCAACTCGGCTTCCGTGGCGTATTCCACCACGGTTTGGCTCGACTGATCGGTTTGTCCCGTCAGCGTTGAGCTGACCTTGCTGAGATCGCAAACTTTGACATATGCCAAGAGGTCATCGAAATTTTTCAGGCCAAGTTTGCCAATGGCCTTTTCCAGCAAGGCTCGGCTTTGGGGGTCTTGCGTCGCCAGAGCCAGCCAATCGGGGCGAGCCGCGTCGGCCGCGACAACGGGAAGAGCCGTGGCCATCAAAATCAGCAGCAATGCGGGCAACCGGAACGCCGTATTCACCCCTCATAAGAGAGCAAGTTTGGTGCCTCGGCCAATACATGTGATTTCGTGCACCTGAGCCGGTATTTGGGGCCAAATCAAGCAGCTGCATGTCTACGGAATTTACGGGTGCGACAGCTGCTATGATGCTTGGATTTCAGCAGCTTCCGTTGTTCAGAGAGCCTGACGACCTCTTGGCCAACGAGAGCTCGATCAGTGGTTGGCCGCGTAGTCGAGTGACCCCGTGCTCACGAGCGACTTGTCCGCAAAGCAGCAGAACGACGCCGCGGCTCCGAGCGAGTTGAGACCGACTTCGACCTGGGCCTTGAATTTCTTGACGCAGATGACGGCACCGGGATCGGCACCGCCTCGGGGCAGTGGGATTCCGACAAGGCTCGAGCGCTCAAAAGCCTGGGCCGCCATGCAGCTGAGCTTGCCGCCTGAGGCAACCTGGCAGTCGGATGAGATGAGCAGGTGCCGCGCGGCGAAGTAACTAAACTCCCGGGCGCCGTGCTCAAACCGAAATACCCGCGAATCAGGCGCGCCCTGGGCCCAGGCCGACAGCACGAGCAGCGGTGCGAACAGCACGTGGAAAAGTATGGTCATGGGGTGAAGTGTGACACATCCTGGATTGCCGACGCCAGCTTCGCGGCATCGATCCAAAGGTCTCCGGTACCGGTTTCGCACTCATAGCCCTTCTCTTTGCCGGCATAGCGCTCGCACGAGGCGCCCCACGAGTTTCGCACCAGAAACATGCACGCACCAGTGGTCGCGTCTCGTTTGCGTCCGACGATGAGTGAGCTGTGGTCGGATGGATCGCCCACCATACCCTTCTTGGCCGTCTCTTTTTTCGCTGTTGGAGTCGTATTGCCCGTGGCTTCAGTGCCGACTTTGCGCAGGCAGCGGGTCGAGTCCTTCGTGATGCGGTCGCCATCTTTCTTCTCGACGTCTACGGGTCCCGTCGGGTTCAGGCCGGTGAATTTATCACCGCCGTAAAGAACCGACGCGCAGTAGCCGATTTCGACGGGAAAGCCACCAGGCTGGCCGAGCCTCGAGTTCAGGTAGCCCACGATTTTGTTGACGTCGTGCTTTCCGTCCTCGGGATAGAACGTTTCCTTGTGCATCGCTGGCAGCGACGGAGCGAAACCAAAAGTTTTGCCTGAGCAGAGCGAGCCGAAATACCGCTTGAGAAATTCGAGCTTCGTGTCGTTCGAGCCTTTGCGAAAAACGTCGGCGAGCGCCGGGTTGACCACGCTAGCGGTTTTGCCAACCATATTTTCGTCAGGCACTCCCGCAGACAATAGATCACAGGTGAGCTTGAGCGACATGGCGTTTGCCGTGTCGGTTCCGTCGTTGATCGGGTGCCTGAGCCTCTCTTGAAGATCGTCATAGGCTTTCATCACGGCCTTCAGATAGTCGGAGTCGCGCCCCGCGAAGCTCACTTCGAGTTCCCTGGCCCCAACGTGCCTGCCGGCCGAGAAATTGCCACCCATGCCGAGCCCGGACTTGGTGACGGTGTCCTCCTTGTCCTCCCAGTACTGGCCGGGCGGAAACAGGCCGGTCGGGTCGTCGGCCTGCACGGGCGTGAAGTGCTGGAAGCTTACCTTCGAAACCCCGAAGGCCTGGCGATGGTCGCAGGCGGCGTTGGAGCGGCTGCGCAGGTAATCGATGCAGTCGGCGGCCGCACCGCCGTCGAGCGGCGACATGCCTGTACAGCTCATCGAGGCGGCACAGTTCTGCTTGCCGCCATTGCCGTTCTTGATGCCGGCCACGCGCGTATCGATCGAGAGCGCGATGGGCGAGGTGCGGGGCATGGTCCGCAGGCTCTCAGGCGTGCGCGGCGAAAGGTGCGCACAGGCCCACGAGTCGGCGAGCTCAGCGGCGGCGTAAGCGTAGCACGTACCGTGCTCGCCCTGTGACATGGGCTGGATGTTCTCCATCGGCCCGCCCGAATTGCGCATGTCGACGGGCGTGCAGTCGTCGGCCACGGCCACGGTCGCGGCCGCTGCAAGACTCCATGCGATCAGCACTGCGTGCGCGAAATTGGGCACCCCTCGACGCATAAGATTCCCCCTGAGTCCTCATTTTACGCTTACCGTCGCTGAATTCAATCGCTGGATAAAATACTGATATGAGACGTATTTTTATCGGCATTGAAAACTTTTCTGATCATAATTAAATATAATCAACTAGTATAGTAACTAATAATTTTCAATTACTGCCCAGCCCCACGTATAAATGGCCTCGTTCGGTAACAACTGAAAAATTTAATTAAGGGGTTTTAAAATGAAGTCCAAGTTTTTTTTCGCGGTTTTGACTCTCGGTCTCGTCGGCGCTCAGCTTCCGGCCCAGGCACGCAGCCTGATGCCTCCAGTATGGAGTGCTCAGCTGGTGCGCTTCGAGCTGGACGAACAGCTGCCCTACAAACACCTGGTGCGTGGCGCTGAAATCGAAGTGAACTATGCCCGCAAGACCACGACTCTTTCGATTTTCCGCGCTCCAAAGTGCCTGCCCGGCCAGATGTGTTCGAGAATCGCCTACCCTGTCATTAGAATTGAATTGCCAATTCTTGATGTCACCAAAGACGAGTGTGGAACCAAAATCATCCGCGCGCTTGAAGATCGTCGCATGTGGGACGGTGCCCGTCAGACGCTGGCGATTCGCGACAATACAGCCAACCATTGCCCTAGCTTCGTGGCGCGTCCTGCAACCGAAGTGCTTTACAAGACCGATAGCGCCGGCCGTGGCGGCGTGGTCAGCACGCGTTCGACCTTCGAAGGCGAAGCGCTGCGCCCTGAATACTCGAAGATGTAATTCGAACCGTCAGCCAGGTTCACCACGGGGCGTTGCCGGAATTGGTCGTTCCGGCAGCGCCTTTTTTATTTCCTATTGGCCGGCGGGGTGGGGGCAGCTGTCCCGCTCCAGAAGCAGGTCTTCCGGACAACGTGGCCGAGTAAGAATTGGCGTGGTCGCGGTGGCACTGTGACTCTGCGGGGACAAATTATGACCGTGTAATTTAGTCGGATTATGTCCAAATTTCTTTATCATATCGTGAGATGCAATGCATTAAATGACCTAGGCAAAAACGGCACGGTTCGTGCGTTATGGCCGTTCGTTGTCGTTAGTGCTCACACACTGCTGCAAACACACAAACGATTTATTGATTGAGGAGAGAGGATCATGAACCCGACAGCCCGTCCTTGGAGGAGCCTTTGGCTTCTGCCAGCTACATTGTTTCTGACCGCAGCGACCCCGGCCTTGGCCGATCTGCAAACCAGAATCGTAAATATCAACGGAACTTATTCCACGAGCCACGATGCCCAGCTCACAGTTCAGCCGGGTGACAACATCACCCTGACGGCCGATGAAGTGGATTACAACTACGACGGAAGTCTTGTCGGGCAGAATCGGAATGTCGAGGACTTTACCTGCTCCTCGGACTCGACCTCAAGCGATAGCTGCGATCCGAATTACGATTGCGCGAGTACGAACTTTGAAACTCACCAGTACGGAGTCACCTATTACGTCCCAACCTCGATCGGCCAGTCTATCGTTCTCACGGTGCAGAACCGCGCCGACGGAACCTACGACCAGATCACCCTGGTCAACGGCAGCTATACTCCTGATTATACGCCGCCCAGCGGCTCGTATAGCGACCCCTCCCAGTATCCCACCAATGACGCTTTCGACTACAATCGAAGCCTTGCTGGCCACGGACGTTGGGTTTACATCAACGGAGAACGCACCTTCGTGCCTTTCGCTTACCAGGCCGGCTGGCAGCCCTATCAGCACGGCAACTGGTACTGGACATCGTACGGTTGGACCTGGAATTCCCTTGATCCGTGGGGTTGGGTTACCGACCACTACGGTCACTGGCGTCACCACAGCACCTATGGCTGGTGCTGGTCCACGCTGCCCGAAGATCGCTGGTATCCACACACGGTCACGTTTTATCACACCAATGAAGGCATGGGCTGGTACCCGTACCACGCGGGTTACGCGCACGGCTATGAACATGGCTACGAACACGGCTATGACGATGGTTACTGGGAAGGTTTCCGCGCCGGCCTGAATAGCCAATACAGTTGGGGTGGCACTTTCGTGCGTTCCGACAGCTTCATGAACGCCAACATCTACGACGTACGGGAACAGAATGCCTATGGCTACTATGGCAGTGCGTATTCGAGCCAGGCCTATGGAGCGACGTTTGTGGTGGCCGGTTACTCCAGTCCCCGCGTGTTCGTCGAATCACGCATCGGGCGTCCGGTGCTCATCACGCCGATGAACGTGACGTCTCGTATCACCGTTGGTGGTGGACGCGTTCAGTTCGTGGCGCCAGTGACCCGTTTCGCAGTTCCTCTGCAGTACAGACAGGCTGCTGAGCAGGCTCACCAGCGTGTGGTTGTCGGTGCCCCGGGTGCTCGTATTCCGGTCGGTTCGGTGGTTCACCCAGGTGGGGCCATCGTACTGCCCAGAGCGCCGGTTGTAGTTGCTCCTCGTGTTCCAACGGGTAGCGGCGGCTACCATACCATGCCTCCGCGCACGAACGTGCCGGTCAGCCAACCTCGGCCGACGAACCCGCAGCCGACTCGTCCGTCGTACCCGACGCAGCCAAGTCGTCCGACGCAGCCGACTCGTCCGTCGTACCCGACGCA
>JACQAW010000207.1 GCA_016194725.1 Deltaproteobacteria bacterium | reverse complement strand
CCATAACCGAGGCTGCAACCTGCACACCGGAATCTTCGGCAACCAAAACCTTGCCACTCCTTCGTTCGGGCGCCTCGTTTTCAGCACCGGCGGCGCGAACGGCTCATTTGGTTTCACCGTCTGTATGTTCAAGCGCCTGGATGACGAAGACGTAAGCTCGGAACTGATGTTCCACGACAGCCGGGAATGGCTCGAAGGCAATTACCACGAGCATAAAGATACGCTGCACTACCTGCCCGTCAGCGTCTGCTCGTCTGTCGACCTGACCGGCGCAATGCCGGTTTTCAGCTCCACCACTCCGAAAGAAGCGCTTGCGAATCTCGACACCGATTACACCATCGGTACTTTCCGGCACCAGGGCAACCACGCCTCGCCGTTTTATCGCCAAAGCGCCGACGCCTATGTGCTTTCGAAGATGCCCCAGTTCTGCATGAAGCCCTGCGCCCCGCCGATCGCAAAGACGACTGAAACAAAATCGGAACCCGTAAAAACTGTTGCGCCAGCAGCTACGGTTGATGCCACGGCACCAGCCCAGGCTGGTTCCGACACGTCGAAAACGGTCGCCGAGTAAAAAATCCGAAGCGGGCCCCGAATGTAACCTTTTTCTGTTTAGAGCGAAGTCTCTATCAAGAGAAGGAGTTACACATGAAATCAGCCCCTAAAACGACCTGGATCCCGCTTCTGGCCTTACTTGGACTAGCGATAAGCCCATCCGTGCAGGGAGCAGGCAACGCCTGCTCCCTGGCCAACGTGCCCAAAAAGCTGCAGCAGGAACCGCTGCAAGTACCCCAAACCGAGCGGCCCGTACTCAAGCTGTTCGCGCGTGGAACCCAGAACTACCTTTCACTGGCCCGGCAGCTCAATTATATGGCGATGCAACTTACAGTCGCGCCAAGCTGGTGGGCACCCACTTTGCCGGCCCCACCTGGGAGGCCGCCGACGGCAGCCGTTTTGTCGGCAATGGCAAAACCGCCGCGAAGGCCGCGTCGTCAAAACCTTTGTCCGATATCCCTTGGCTCAGTATCAAGCGGGCCGAAAGCACTGCAGCCCCCGTGCCTGGCCTGAATTCCGGGCTGTTCGAACCGTTCTCGTACGTACAGCGCGGCGATACCGAGGGCGGCATTCCGTCAGCCAACGACCTTTGCGATGCCGACCACGTGGATCAGGCCATTCAGGTGGATTATAAGGCGAGCTATTATTTTTATGCCAGCAAGGCGGCGTATCCCGTGGCACGGGAATGCGGCGAGCCGCACCGAGCCGCCACCTCGGTGGCAGCCGCCTCGGCCAAAACCCCCGTCAAAGTAATAGCACAGTAGCCTACACGATATTTAGAGCGAATGGCGGGACTTGCGCTATAGTCCCGCCATGCTCACACCGCTCAAGAAACTGAGTTCGATGACTGAAACCTTGCGCGAGCAAGGCTGGCGGGCCCTCGCTATCAGGCTACTGGGCGGGCCCGACCGCGTGCAGCCCACCGAACACGAAATCGCCGCGGCCTACAGCGACTTCGCCGGCGGTGATGTGGACGAATGGCATTTTCCGATGATGAACGACGCCGCCCGCAGCAAGGCTTATGAAACCGCGCTGGGCAAAGCCTTGAAAGGCGGCGGCACCGTGCTCGAAATCGGAACCGGCTCGGGGCTGCTGGCCATGATAGCCGCGCGCCAGGGCGCCACGAAGGTGATTACCTGCGAAGCCATTGGAGTCATTGCCCGCAAGGCAACCGAGATCGTGAAGCAAAACGGCCTGGCCGGCAAAATTCAGGTCATCAACAAGAAATCCACCGAGCTGGCCGTGGGAAAAGACCTGGCTGAACGCGCCGATGTTCTGGTGGCTGAGATATTCGATAACGGCCTAATCGGTGAAGAGGCCTTTTCGTCGTTTGAGCACGCCAAAAAGAATCTGCTCAAACCGGACGCGCAAATTATTCCCTCGGGCGCCAAAATAGTCGGCATCTGCATCGAATCTCAGGAAATTTACGAAATGCACCGTGTTTCGAGCACCTTGGGATTTGACGTCAGCGCCTTCAATGAGTTCGCGCGCCGCCGTTACAAGAGCTACCACCTGGACCGCTACAACTACCGGGCGCTCACCGCGCGGAATACCTTTTTTGATTTCGAGTTCAACCGCTCGCAAAACGATGCCTCAGCTCCGCTGGAGTTTGAAGTGCAGCATGCTGGCCTTTGCCATGCCGTCGTTTACTGGTTCGAGCTGCGGCTCGATAAAGAGACGACCATCGACACCGGCCCCCATCTGAAGCCACGCTCGTCCTGGGAGCAGGCCGTGTATTGTCTCGATAAACCAGTCCAGCTTACGCCTGGCAAGCCATTCAAGGTCATGGCGCACCACGACTCGGACCGGCTCTGGTTTGACGTGCTCTAGCGCAGCGCTGCTTCGTTCTGGCCGATATTCTGCAGAATCGGTTGTTTGGGGCCGTTAGTGAATCGAAAGCTGCGCATCAAATGCTCGCTCAGCTCGGAAAACTGAATCTGCAGCGCGTGCACGCAAACCCGGTTGATGTCGTAGAAACGATCACCGTGCTTGAAGATAATATCGTCGATAACCTTATTGTAGTTATTCCCGGGCCGTTCGACGGGATAGCGCATGGCGGGCTCGCCACCGATTCGAAACGGCACCTTTTCACGCCGGCGCTTGGCCAACGTGGGGCGAAAGTCGAGCAGCCCGGCGGAATCGATTTTTCCCTGGCGCTGTTCCACTTCGGACAAATGCCTTTCGGCAAACGCGTCTACCGTCAGGTCATTGGCCTCGTATACCGACACGCGCACGGTACAGCAGCCGGGACAGGTGTTGGCCCCGCGCCTTTCGGTAAAGGTGGCCACGCCGTCAAAGCCCCACTCCTTGGAAAATTCCAGCTCATAGCCATGAATCTTGTTGGCTCGCTTTTGCCACTGAAAACGCTCAGGATGCGCGAGGTCGTCGGTGCGATTGAAATGTGCCTGGATACCGGACTCGCTGGGCGCGCCTGAAAACTTAAGGCTGTGCAGCATGCGTTCAAAAACCAGTTCCATCTCGCCTGGAATATTCTCGTCGGCAATGGCCGAAACCGAGAAAATGACGTTCTCATGGCGAAAAAAAATGTCGTGCGGATGCGGATGCTTGCTGGTTCCCACGATATATCGCGCGACCACGCCACCAATCTTGTAATCCAGCTCGCGTATTTCGGCGCCGCGTGACTGTACAGCCTTGAACAGATTGCCCAGCGAGTCGCGCTTGAGTAGCGGCGCGATACGAATTTGCAGGCTCACCTTGCCATCTTTGAACTTCGTGAACAAACGGCTGCCCCGCACCACCATGGGACCGTCATAGAGCGGTAGTCTAATGCGGTGCAAACGGGGCGACGAAACCTGCCAGTCGCTCGGATAATCGACTTCATAACCGAACACTTCGTCCTTGGAATGAGCCCACTTCACCGCAGCAGCTTGCGCGCTGGCAAAAGAAAGAAGGAAAATGAAGACAATCCCGGCATAACCAACGAAATTCATTGCGCTCTCTATACGGCGGAATTCCGAAAATTGAAAGCCCCCGCCACCCCGAAGTTTGACATTTCAGGGCCGCCGATGATTACTCGCGCCATGGTGACCCTACAATTTGAGTCGCGCCTCAAAAGCAGCCGACAAGCGGTTTGGGCGTGGATGACCTCGGTACGCGGTATCTCTACAGAGATATGGCCTTTTTTCCGCATGACAACCCCAAAACACGTCAAAAACCTGAACGACGTTCACCCCACTTCCGGCAAGCCCCTGTTTCGCAGCACCATTCTGCTTTTCGGCATCCTGCCCGTCGACGCCTCTGATCTAACTCTCCTTGAGTTCGACGAAGGCAGGGGGTTTGTCGAACGCTCTCCCATGTTCTCGATGAAGCTGTGGCGCCACGAGCGACATATCCACGACTGCCCGGGCGACCCCGCCTCGGTAGTCCTTGTCGACCGGCTCACCTTTCAACCACGCCTGGCGCAGCCATTGATTCGCTGGTTCATCCACAAAGTTTTCACGCACCGTCACAAAGTTCTACGCAAACAGTTCGGCTAAACAGCCGTGCAGCATTGACATCCGAGCGCTCTCCAGGTCTGATTTCAAAAAACACACTTGGTTTTGGGGGAACTCATGACACGAACGAATGGAATCGGAGCAATCGCAATTCTCATGCTCTCGTCACTGCTGGGAACCGCGCAGGCCGACCAGGGACAGAAATACACCTGCGACTTTTCCTGCGGCGAACGCACGCTGACGGTAGACTCTTTCGCGCACGTGGCCTCGGAAGTCATGCAGGGGTGCAACCTGCCAAGACCCTATTTCATGGTCGAACAGCGCGATGGCGCAAACCCGGCTGCAGCCGTGGGCCTGGGCATCAACGGCGTCTGGGTCGTGGCCGAAACGATTCCGCTGAACTCCTTCGAGGTACGTGATCTGCACTACGCTCAAGACAATGTCAGAATCGACTGCTCCTTGCGGCAACCCGACCCTCTGCCAGTTGCTGGCGCTTATATGTGCGAGCTGGGTTGCGGCAGAAACTCGGTGTCGGTCACGCCGCGCTCCTTCATTTCCACGACCACCCTGCCGGGCTGTCTTACGAATGCCAGCTTTTTTCTCGACGAGCAGAATGGCTCAGTGGCCATTGGCCTGCGCGACGACGGGCCGACGAACCTGGGCTGGTACTTTACCAAGACGATTGGCTCGGGCGAAGCGCGCCCGCACTTTTATCAGGTGGTTCAGGACATCACCATCGAGTGCAACTACCAGACTCGCGACAGCGCACGCACCGACCAGAACTGGCACCTGCACCAACAGTTCACCGAGCCACGGCGACCCGTTCGATAAAGGCGGCGGGCCGCACCTCGCCGGGCTGATAAACCAGCGCCAGAATTCGCGAACGCCAGTTTGAGTCGGCCTTCATTGCGGCCAGCACCGCATAAAGACCCCACTGCAGACGATTGGTGAAAACCCAATCTTTGGGCATGCGAATCGAAAACTTATTCTTGTTGTCGACCATCATTTTTTTCCAGGTACGCGCGACGTAGTCCTGGCTGAAAGTGAAATTCTCGTCGTAAAGCCAAGGCTCGTAAAGCTCCAGGATCATCGTATGGTTGTAGTCGAAGTCGAAACTTTCGGGTTTGGGCGCCATTCCCAGCTCGACTATGATGCGATCCGTGCCCGCGCGATCGCGCTCGAGCACCGAGCGCACCAGCCTGCGCCACTCGTCAACAAAAGCCGCATCGAAGCGTTTCACGCAGCCGAAATCGAGAAACACCACTCGATCTTCAGTGAACAAGTAGTTACCGGGATGCGGATCGCCATTGAAAATGCAGTGGCGAAAAATTGATGCGAAGGCCACGTCCCACATCACCTCGCCCGCCCGGTTGCGCTGACTCTGCGAGGCGGTTTCGTTGAACTCCTTGAAGCTCTTGGCCTGAATGAATTCAGTGGTTAGAACCCGGCGCGTGGAAAACTCCCTGAACACCCGTGGAATGACCACGCGGGCGTCCTGGGAATAGAGCTCGCGGAAATGCTCCTGGTTGGCAGCCTCTTTCAAGTAGTCGCATTCTTCCATCAGGCGCTCCCGCAGCTCGGCCACGAAGGTGCCCCGCTCCTGCCCGCGAAACAGAAAAGTCGATAATGTGTCGAGCAGTCCCGCGTTTTTCAAATCGCTGTCGAGCGTTTTCGAAATTCCCGGGTACTGCACCTTCACCGCCACCTCTTCGCCCGAATGCAACCGCGCCCGATGTACCTGGCCTATGCTGGCGGCGGCAATGGGATTGGGTGACCATTCGGCAAACAGCTCGCGTGGCCCGCGACCGAACTCCTCAAAGATGATCTGCGCGATGACGTTAGCGCCCATGGGAGGGGTGGAGTGCTGCAGCTTCTCGAAAGCTGCGCGCGCCACTTCGGGTAGCGCAAAATCCATATAGCTCACCATCTGGCCCATCTTCATCATGAGCCCCTTGAGCTCGCCCAGCTGATCGGCCATCTGGCGCGCGATGGCCTCTTGCGTACGCTGGGTTATCTGACTGGCGCCCTTGTTGTTGGTGACGACCTTTTGCAGCCCCGCCCCCACGACTCTGGCCGCGACTGCCGCGGTGGTGGTCGAGAGTTTCAGCCCGCGCCCGAGCCAGCTGGTCGTGAGGCTCTCCAGCTCACCCGGTTTTCTAGTTTTTTCATTGCCCATACCCAGTTCCTCCTCATAGAGCTCGATTAGTTTTAAAACTGGTCCTGGAATCGTTCGCTCTCCACTTTCCCAAAGACCTATCGCCCCGTGAACGACTTTGAACTCTTCAGCCATTTCTCTTTGCGAGAAATTTAGAATTGTTCTTAGCCGCTTCAGGCGATCTGCTTCGGGCAGGCGTTCCTGTTTGGGATTGGATCTGGGCACACTTCTTATGTACCGGCTTCAGGCACCCGCATCAAAGGGAAACTCGCCGTGGACACATTGTAGCCAGGGCGGGCTGCGCGGTAGCCAGGGCGGGCTCTTAGGTGGCTGGAATGGCGTACACGCACTGACTTGCGCCGTGAAAATGGCAGTCTTTTTCGTGAATCTGCAGGGGTTTGGCGCCGATGTAGCCGGAAAGCTGCGAAAGGTACTCGCGCTTGTAGCGGCACAGATAATCGCCCAGCTCTACATCTTTGTATTTCACCTTATCCATGTGTTCGGCGGGTTTGACCGACAGCACCAGCTCGCTGCTTTTATCCTCGCAAACGGTATAAATGAAGTTCGAATCATAATGGTGCGAGTTCAGAACGAAGCTCTTAAGCAGATTTCCGAGCGACGGCTGGGTCAGGTAAACAGGGTGCAAAAACCCCTGCACATCTTCGTTGCGAGACTCGTCGACTACAAGTTTCAGATTGTCACTATTGAGCACGCCACCCTTGATACTGTGGCGAATCAGGTCAAGATTGCAGTTCACGCCGATGGGCTGGTCCGGGCCACGCAAGTAATGCAGGTCCAGATCCGTATCGACCTCTTTCAAAACACGTTGCAGAAAAGTGCGACCCTTTTGGACGGTCATAAATCTCAACAGCGGCAGAAACTCACGAACTTTGGAATGCGCGAGCTCAAGATAACGGGATGGAAATGGAGGTTTTTGGCCAAAACGCTCGGCAATCTGCCAAAAATTAATCTGTCCTGACAACATATCGCTGACGCGAATGTCGTAGAGGTCTGAAAGTTGCTGCAAGTGCCACGGCTGCAAGCTTTGTTGCCCCAGTTCGACGCGGCACACCGCCGTCTGATGCAGCCCCAAAATCTCAGCGATACGTTCCTGCGAGATATGGGCGCACTTTCGAAGGCGCTTTACAGTTTCACCCAGCACTTCGAGGATTTTCTCATCCTGACCGCTCTTTAACGGGCCAACCGGTAGTTTTCTAAGGTCCTTTTTTCGTCCCCTCATAATTCCTTCATAATTGAACATGCGTAATGTGTTCTGTCGAGCACAAGATTCAGTTTCGCGTAAATCCCAAATTCCGTGAAACGATGGTCTGGTCCATCGGTTGCATGGGCAGGCTCCATGAAAACTTCAATTCGCGTCTGCCTGAAAGTGCTGCTGGGACTCAACTTGGTCCTGACTCTGGCGGGGTGTGGCCAAGGAAATCAAAACGATAATCTAAATGTGCCGGGTGAAAACTCAACGCAGCAGCCGCCTGCACCGACGGGCGATTTCAATCTTACTTGTGACAAGCAAGCGCAGCGGCAGTACAAACAGGCGGGGTATCAGCAGAAGGAAAGTTGTGTCGCGCGAAATGCCGGAAAAAAGCTGCAGTCCTTTCAATTCAAGGACTCGAAGATCTCAGACTTTGATCTGTCACTGGACTGCGCCAACCGGATTGTGGTGGCTCAGAGCAAAACGGCGTTGGACCAGCAGACAGCAATTTCGATTGCTGCAGATGGTAGTGTGAAAGGGAATTTGATTTACGACCAGGAGGTAAGCAACGATGGTTATGGCGCCGACCCCTGTACCGTGCAACTCGCGGTGGCTTTTGACGGGCGGGCAAAATGCGAGGGGACAAATGGCCGCGGGGCGCTAGTGCTGAACACCGAAGTGAATTTCATCAAAAACACCGAGGGCGAGCCAGAAACTGGAAGCCGGGTTTTAGCGAGTGTCTCGGAACTTCCAGGCGATAGAGACCGAGACCGTGACGATAGGGACCGACACCGCGACGACGATCATGACCGCAATCGGTGGCCCGGACCGATACCAGTTCCCGTCCCCGTTCCGGCGCCCGCGCCTCTGCCGGTGCCCGGCCAGGGACCCGCACCCGTACCTGGACCTATTCCAGGGCCGGCACCCGCGCCCGGACCAGTACCCTTTCCTGGGCAAGTGCCCTATCCTGCACCCCAACCTGTTCCGGGTAGCCCGCCCAAAAGAAGTTGCGCCATCCAGGACCCTTGTCCCATGGTCACGAAAACCGAGATGAACTGCCCGGATTAAAACTAGGCTAGGCAGCGGACCGACGCGCTCCCAGCTGCAGTTTTTCCAAAATTGCCTGAGCCGCGCGCTGTCCCGTTTGAATGGCCCCTTCGACGGTACCGTTCAACCCTTCGCAATGCGTGGCTTCGCCCGCGAAATATAAGGTGTCGGCCAGGGTTGCCGCCAATTTCTTCTGCTCTGCCAAGCCGCCGGCGACAACGTAGCTGAAAGCTCCGCGGGAAAAAGGATCACTCTGCCAATCATGAAAGTACCAACAGTCCAGCCACTCCGCGAGCAGGTCGACCCCGACTCCCGTAACGCCAGCCAGGCAGCTCAGTGCCTGCTCAACGGCATGCTCGCGTCCGTTACTGAGCAAAGCCGTGGCCCTGGGGCCAGCGGTCAAGCCCGTCAGAAGACCCGAATTCAACGGAAAGGTGTCGTACCAGAGCTGAATTGCCCTGCTCGAGGCCTGCTCGAACATAAATCGCGGTTGGGCTCGCCAAAATGGCTCGCGAAACTTGAAAACGATCTTGAAGATATTTCCCATTTCCAGCGCCGAAGCAGCCATTTGTTTTTCCGGCAGCGGTGGTAAAAAACGCACCGTACCCTCAGTGCCTATCGGTGCCTTAAATACGCCCAGAGGCAATGTGACGATCAGTCGCCTTGCCCGAAAAACCCGCTCACTTGCAGCATTCCTGGTTAGTACTGCCACCCTGCCCGGGCGCCAACGAACCTCGGTGACTATGCTTTTGAGATTAAGCCTGGCACCCGCGGCAGACCGCAGCAGGTATTCGCAGACGGAGTCGAAGCCCTCGCGCACGCGGAAAGATCGGCAGGCAGGGATAGTTCGTGCCGCCGTCTCGCTCCCGGAAAATTCGGAAAATGGCCGGTCATTGGTAAAGTCCGACTCGATGGCATGCAGCCCGTCTGCCGAAAACACTTCCAGCAGCTCGCGCGGCCGGCCGTGCATGAACTCCACCCCAAGCTCAACGGGCAAGGAAGCGCCTGACGGATGCAGGGTCAGGACACGCCCGCCAATTCGCTCGCGCGCCTCAAGGATTCGAACAGCCACGCCCGCAAGTGACAACGCGCGTGCCGCTGCAAGACCCGCCGCGCCTGCTCCGATAATCAAAACGTCATCGACGATCAACCCCGATTTCATGCAGATCAAGCTGCACTGAAAATGCCAGCGCCGTTAATTCGCCGATTTGACCGAAATGCCTTCTGCCGCAATGCGACTCAGGTAACTTTTGCGCAGGTCGCGCAGCTCGAATATTTCCGATTGCAGCCGGTGGGCCGAAGCCAGTACAGCCCGATGCTGCTTGGGCGAAAGCCGTTGGTGGCTAAAGCCGGCTCGCTCCTTGTAAACATTGGTCAAAAAATTTTCCTTCGCGGCCAGCAGATTGTAGAGCCCCAGCAATTTCGCCTGATAATTGCTTCGCAGCAGCTCGTCATAGTCGGCCTTGGTCAGCAGATATTGCGAAAATTTTCCACGGTCCACGAGCTCACCTTCGTCATTGAAGGAATCGCGAACCTCGTCGGGCAGGCGCGCTCGCGAATGGTTGGTCCGAATCAGCGCCCGATAGCCCTGAATGCTGGCTTCGAGCTCGCCGCCGGGCACGATAAAAGTTTTATCGACGTATTCCTGCGCGCTTTTGTATTTGTCCAGAAAATTTCTATCTTCGACTTCCGGCACCATGTACGCGATATGTGTGAGCTCGTGAATGAAGGTCGAATACGCGTCGCGCAGGGTTGACCCGGCGATGATGCAGATTCCGCCTCGCACCGCGGTTACGGCCGTGACGTAATCGGGTTGTTCCTCCAACTTCATTATACGCTCGTTTTTCGGAAGCTTTCCCTCGAACTGAGCACGATGGTCGACCTGCTCATCGCCGGTCTCTTCCGCAATCGACTTGCTCAGCAGGCGGCGGTACGCCGATATATCGGCAAGTCCGGAATAGGAGCCATTGGAGCTGTTCTCGCAGATACGTATGAAGGCCGCGAGCTGTTCCGATGTCTGGGCGCCCAAGACGTTCTGCGCGTCTTTTAGAATTTTAGCGGTGGAAGGATCAAGCTTGGCCAAGCCGACAAGCCGGTCCACGTGTTCCTGCGACAGCGTGCTTTCGCCGTCGAGCCAGCTGCTGTCGAAGGTTTTGGCCTCGATGCCCGATGGGGCTATCGCCGGTACACCGGTATCGGCCCCGGCTGGGCAGGCGATTGCGAACGAGGCCACCAGCGCCATTGCAAGTACTTGATTCACGGTCATCGTTACAACGAAACTGCAATGCCGGTGCCGCAACTTTCCAATAAAAATGCCGTAAAATCAGTACCGCGTCTTCAAGACACACCTCACGCCCCTGGCAGGCGTAAACTATATCAT
>JACQAW010000206.1 GCA_016194725.1 Deltaproteobacteria bacterium | reverse complement strand
GGTCAATCTTTATAGAGTGTTTCTTTTGTATTTTTGACACGATCGGAATACGGCCCCTCACTGTTCAATATTGTGAGCTGGCGGGCGTACTTTGAATTGAAGTACGCAACGATGTCTTCGATGATGCCGCGCCTTATTTCGTCATAACTCTTGGTTGGCGTATCCGGCGACCCCTTGGATATGAAAGCGTCGATAGGCGTCTGCGAGTCCGGGCAAATTGTAGCGCCTATCAAAGCATAACGGTAAGGATAGGCAGCGGAATTTCTTGCAACCGTCTTTGCCATCGACAAAAGGTTCATATAGCTGAGTTTCAAGCCAAACGAGAGGTTCCTTAATGTCCTATTCTCAGAATAATACGAGTCATATTTTGAGTGCGGCTCAGTCCCGTGTTGAACATACCCTTCACCCTAACGCGCAACCAGCTCGTTCAATGGCTCATCATGAGCCACGCCGCCGATTTGTCGGCCCAGGAAACGAAGCAGATCGAGGCGGAGTTCTTCGATGAACTGAAGTTCGCGGAATGGGCTGTAAAGGAGCTGAAGGCCGCGCAGGCGCGCGGCGAGCGTGTGAGTCTTGCTGATATTGTCGCATGTAGTCGCACAACGAAGACCGAGAAGCCGCGCGTTCAATCCCAATCAAAACGGTCACAAAAGAACCTCGAAAGCACCGCTCCAGAGGCGGAAAAACAGTCTCATCCGGCTCTGCGCGGGAACGCGGAATCTCGCATTTCCCTCGAAAAAATAGGGGGTAAATGATATGAAGAAGGAAGTAAACGTCGATGACGTTACCTCTGACTTCGGGGAAACTTCATCGACAGTGATCTTTGATAAATTGAAATGGTTGACCTCAAAGGAAGCCGCTTTCTTTCTCCGCGTTTCGGTTGGTCAGATACGCAACATGGTCTGGCGAAACCAGATTAAGTGCTATCGAATCAGAAACCGATTGCGGTTTTTAAGAAGCGATCTTGATTTTCTCTTGGCGTCGTCAATTGGCCCGATTTCACAAAGGGGCTAAAGATGGCAATTAGAGAATATCAATCCGACACGGGCGAAAAGCTGTGGAAGGCTTACATCTGTGTTCGGAGCAAAGTCAATCCTGCGATCCGCGTTCAACGCTGGAAGTTCGGCTGCAAGACATTGAAACTGGCCGAGCGCGAAGAGTTGAAACTGATGCGGGAATGTCAGAGCGAGGTTCTGACCAAAGAGGCTAAAGGTTCCGCCTGGGGAACGGTGGTCGAAGCGTATGCGAACTATCTTGCGTCACCGCAAGCGATTTCGCTTCACGAGACGACCCGGCACGATTACGTCGCTACCATCAGAAAGCACACGCTTTCATGGTGGCCGCGACCGGCGTGCGAAATTTCTCAGATGGACCTTCGGGAATTGTTCGCGCAGCTCAAGGCTCAAGGTTTTTCGATCAGTCACCAGAAGAAGATGAAAATCGTGATTCAAAAGATTTTCGTCTTCGGAATGGAAAACAAACTGATTCGAGGAATCAACCAGAGCCCCGCTGTCGGTATCCGGTTCGGACGGGAAGAGGAAAAGAAACCTGAAATCCTGACGATCGTGGAAATCCGGCGGCTGCTCGAAGAAGCCCGGAAGCTAGAATCACCTTGGTATCCAGTTTGGGCATTGGCCCTGCTGACCGGGATGAGGAACGGCGAGCTGTATTCGCTTCTTTGGACAGACATAGATTGGAGCAACAACGCCATTACGGTGAGTAAGTCCTACAACGGACGACTCAAGTGCGTGAAAAGCACGAAAGCCGGATACTGGCGCACCGTTCCAATCTCGAATGAGTTGAAGGCGCTCCTCCGAGAGATCAAGACCACGGCAGGCGATCGGCCCCACGTTCTTCCGAGAATGTGGAAATGGACGATCGGATTTCAGGCTGGTGAGCTTAGAAAGTTCTGCATTGGGATTGGTCTTCCCTCCATTCGCTTCCATGCCTTGCGGGCGTGTTTTGCGACGCAACTAATCCGAAACGGCGTACCGCCGATTCAGCTTCAGAAGATTTGCGGCTGGAGGGATCTCAAAACTATGCAGCGGTACATCCGGCTAGCTGGGATTGAGATTGAAGGGGCCACTGAGACGCTTCGGGTTCTTCCCGAGATTGATGTTGCGAACAAGGCTGCGGCCATGTTCACGACGGAATCAGAGGAGGAATAGAAGTGATAAGCGGCAAAATTCTTTGGAGAGTCAGAATCCACGATAGCGTTGTCTTAGTTCCGTCTTAGTACGACGCTATCCCATTGAAATTTAAGGCTGGTCATCGAACCAGCCATTTTCCAACTCATTGTTCCCGTTAGATTTTTCCCTTCAACCATCCCAAGGTATTCGAACCGCGCTTTAAAGGTGAAAGTCTGATTTTTTGAATTACTCCTCGAAGAAGATTTTTCTTTATAACTATGACACAATATGACATAGTTATTGTGAGGCTGCTTTGGCGCGAACATCTCAGAAGGCAAAACTGGTTTTTCGGGAAAAACTCACTTTGCGAAGCGGTAGACTTCGCGATGCGGTGATTTGGAGCGTGCCCATCAGCGCTCGATATCCGGATGGGGTTAAGTACAGGTTGGCCCTTGTAGATCCCTTTACCGGAAGGGTACTGGTCTTGTTCGATAACCATTTTCCCAAAGGCCACCATTGCCATCTGAAGACGGGCGAGGAAATTCCATACGTCTTTAAGTCGGTCGATAAGCTGGTTGATGATTATTTTAAAGCCATTGAAGGCGAGGAGGATAAAACATGAAGGTAAAAAAGATTCGGATCAAATCAAGGGAAGACTATTCGAACGAGCTTCGCACCGTGGCTCGGGCTCTTGATCGCGGGGTAACTCCGAAGAAGGCCGTCACTGGCGAATATTTTGAATCGCTTGATGCTGTTCGAGTAGTTCTCACGGATAAGCGCCTAGAACTCTGGCGCGCAATTCGCGATAAAAGACCCGACTCCATTTCATCGCTAGCAAAGATGGTCCATCGTGGGTTTAAGGCCGTCTATCGGGACCTACTCCTCTTAGAGAGCCTGGGACTCATCACCTTCAAAAAAACGAAGGGTAAGCGCGGTGATCTTCAGGCGCCGGTAAGTCTTGTCGATGAATTGCAGCTTGCTGTAGCCTGATGATCATTTGCGCGCAACTACAACCAAGATAGGGATATGACGCTGACAAAGAGATCGAGAGTAAAAACTGAGCATAGCGGGGCTAAGAACGGTGGGGGATATTGGGGTTCCCGTGCCGAAGCCAAGCGTCTTTCAAAAAAACATCGCCGAGAAAACAGTAAGAAAGAAATAAGGCAAGAGTTCCTTTATTCCAAAACTGATATGATGCGTAACGGCAATAAGACAGGAAAGACGCATCCGTGGCGACTTTGTCCGACCGGGGAGCATGCTGTGCGTACTCACGCCCTACACGCCCCACCCAGTCGACGACATCCCACCGGGTTTACAACGACGCGACATTTTCACTGCGCGCGTAATCCGTCGGGTAAAGACCAGATATACCCGGTAGAAATGCAAGAAATAGCCAATGAACAGTTCTCCAAACTAAAAAATAAGCCGTGCCCTCTTTCTCTACGATTTAGGAATGGCGCGAAGTACGACGATCTCATCGCCGGTTGGGTTCAGTACTGGAACGACGTCATTGGTGATAAAGATCCGTTGAGTTCAAATGTGGTTAAGGCGTTGATTGCTTCGGAGTCCGGTTTCCGTCCAAAGCTGCTGGCAGACAAGAAAAACGCGAATAGCGCTCGAGGTCTGACTCAGATCCTAAACGACACACGGAAAATATTGGGTGACGAATCTGGAGAACTCAAAGACCACTATGTTTCGGTAACACGCGAGGAGCTCAACGACCCAAACGTGAATATATGCGCCGGCGTCCGCTGGCTTTTCCAAAAGCGATCCCTAGCTTCAGGAAAACTTGGGCGACCGGCTACATGGGAAGAAACTATCGCTCACACAAAGGTGTCTTAAAAGGCTGGAAATCCGGGACAAAGAGCGCAAAAGATAAAATGGGTCCGTTTGAAACATATTACGGAGATCTGCAAAAATGCTCAAAGGCTTGACGTGGAGCTTTTTGATTCATGCGCTTCTGTTGCCTCAGGCAGGCGCCGCATCCTCATCGAAACATCTCGATGAGCTGAGAAAACGCTACCCATACGGATTGATCGGAGACGATTTCGGATTGCTCAACGTCGATGACCTGGCAGTCAACACCTGTGATGCCGAACCAGAACCATTTTCCGAAAAATCGATCGCCTATCCCTATTGGCAATGCTTTGAAACCAATAAAATCGTCTTTTCCTGCAAATTGGAAGACTACGATGAAAGCATCAAAAAGCAGCTAGCTGGAATCGAGATCACCGTCTCGCTTTCGGATCAACAGATCTCCTACTCCTCTCGACGAGCCATAGTATTGTCAAACTGCAAGTGGTTTGAGAGCGAATGGAAGCGGGTTACACAAAACCAAAAGCATGTGTGTCTCTCAGGCCCAAGAGGTAGTGATGATGAAATGTCGGGCGTGCAAAAGCAGACAAATCGGATGTTTGACAAATTCAAAACCCAACATGGTTGCGTCTCTTATTTCCATGGCGATTGCGACTTGCAGTATCGGCTTGCTCAGGACTGCGTGGCGCAGCCTAAATAGCGATAGACGGTAGCTGTCCCCACCCGAAAGTGCTGCGCCAGTTTTTGAATCGGCCATTTGTCGACGAAGCGCAGTTTCTCAAAGCGATGGGCGTGAGCCACCCGAAAATGGACGATCTCAGTGGTTTCTTCATTGGCCGCTATTGGGAGTTCATCACACAACATCACGGGACTCTCGCCGCTCAAAAGGGCAAGGTCATTCTGGTGGCTCGCAAGGGCTTGCGGTCAAATGATGAGTAAATTGTACTTTTCGATAATTTCCCCGATCTTGGCTTCATCATTGACTACGGTTCTATAGATCCACCTATATCCGTCAGAAGCCCGAAGCAAAGCATAGGCACGCCTGGGCCCCAGATACTTCTTATCGGCCTGAAGTTCGAGCCAACAGACGCCCAGATGACGGTAAGTAGCGTCCTCATCGTCGGCGACATCAGCGGGATTTCGGGGCAAGCGCGGATACAGCTTCCTAAACTCGGCCTCGGCATTCAAAGAGTTCTGGTGCTCATACCAAAACCGGTGAATTTCTTCGTGCAGAAAAGCGGAAATGAATTCGGGGGGATTGTCATTGTAATCCGCGTTCAGGGTCAAGATCGGAAAGCTGTGAGGACGTGCC
Organism: Deltaproteobacteria bacterium; assembly: GCA_016194725.1. Taxonomy (GTDB): domain Bacteria; phylum Bdellovibrionota; class UBA1018; order UBA1018; family UBA923; genus JACQAX01. Next base: position 565 of record JACQAW010000206.1, on the reverse strand, counting down.
CCTTTTTGGATACGGATATTACGAGTGAAGAGATACGGTCGAAGATCGGTATCTCGCACAAGCTTCATTAGTAATTCGCGTGCCTTGCGGGTTTCCGCGACGTCTTGCGCAAGAGTTATATTTATGCCGCGGTTCTGAGTGTTAACGCAAGGCTGATTAGCCGCGAGGCTCACCGGCATGCCGAATATCAGAATTAAAAGATTCATTCCGTAACCGGACCAAGCAAGCGCCACGCCTGTTTTCATGAAGCTATTGCTGAGCACGCAGCTACGGCCGCTGGATTGCGTGTAGTTTCGATTTATCAGAGGACGAGGCGCAGTTTGACCCAGTCATCGTGTCCTTCGGCGCTGCACGCCAGCGGACTTTCTGTCGCCTTGGACTCGAGTAAAGAAAAACAGGCTATCTGCAGTGCGACGTTCGAGGTCGCCTTGCCACAGGCTTTGATGGATTTGGCCGACAATCCACTCTTGAAGCAGGCGACCTTGCTGTTAAGCTTCACCGTGGCCTCGCCGCAGGCTTCGATGGCTTGGGGCGACAACCCACTTTTGAAGCAGGCTACCTTACC
>JACQAW010000013.1 GCA_016194725.1 Deltaproteobacteria bacterium | reverse complement strand
CCTGTCCTTAACGGCCTCTGGCGCGGCGGGAATGTCCCCCAGCGTGGCCACTGGCAAGAAACTTGATTTTGTTCAGGCCGCCACCGGCATTATTCCCAGCAGCGTCCTGTCACCTTTTGTCGACAACTCGGTACTGACGATTATTTTTCTCGCGGTCCTGGCCGGCCTGGCATTGCGAAAGTTGAAAAACGAAAACGCGGGGCCTCTTGCGGTTGAGGAACTTGTGGCCACCTTTTTGCGGGTGACCGAAATTATTCTGGGCTGGGTGATTCGCTTCGTGCCGCTGGCCGTTTTTGGCGTGGTTGCCAAAACCGTGGGACAATATGGCCTTGCCCCGCTCAAAGGTTTGGCGGCTTACCTGAGTGTCGCCATCCTGGGGCTGTTCATTCAGATAAGCGTGGTTTATCAGATCTGGCTGATGGCCACGCTCGGGGTTTCGCGACTCGCGCACTTTTGGCGAGGCTCGCGCGATGCCGTGGTTTACGCGCTGGGTGCAAGCTCCAGCCTGGCCACGCTGCCGGTGACACTGCGGTGTCTGGATCGGATGCAGGTCTCAAAACAATCTTCGCGCCTTGCCGCGTGCGTAGGCAGCAACTTCAACCACGACGGCATACTATTGTACGAAGCCATGGCCGTGCTTTTCGTGGCCCAGGTGCATGGCATTCACCTGAGTCTGAGCCAGCAGGCTCTGGCCGCGCTATCCTGCCTGGTGGCCGGCATAGGCATCGCGGGCATTCCCGACGCCGGCCTGATTTCGCTGGCGCTGGTCCTGTCCACGGTAGGACTTCCCCTCGAGGTGCTGCCGCTGCTGCTCACCGTAGACTGGGTTCTTTCGCGTGGCCGCGCGATTACCAACGTGCTGAGCGACATGGTCATGGCGGTTCTGCTCGACCACTTCATGAACACGTCCGAGGAAAAACTTCCTGCTGAACAGAGCGTGTAATTTGCCTAAACGCGACAAGAAATAACCCAGATTGACTGAGGCGAGTTCGAGAACAGGTAGGCATGGGGCGGGTTGGGGCAGCCGACTTCTACTGGCTCTTTTCGCAGTTCAACGAGAATTACGCGCCCCTGGAACTCAAGCAGCAGCGCTACGGCTTCAACTACGAGCAGCTCAAGGCAAAGTACCTCGCCGACGCGCAGGCCACAAAGAACAACGACGAATTCTACAAACTCATGTTCCAGTTCGTCTCGGAATTCAAGGATGCCCACACGTCCGCTTCGTTGACCGCCTCGCAGCTGCCCGCGCGCGCCAAGGTGGCCTATCTGGGCTTCAGCGGCAAACGCGTGGGCGAAACCCTGGTCGTCACCGAGCTGCTGCCCACGATCAAGGCTGACAAGTCGGAGTTCCCCATCAAGGTGGGCGACCACATCACGAAAATTGACGGCATCACTCTTCGCGAATCGGTGGTGAACGAGCAGGTCAAATTTCGCAATCTGGGTAACGAAGAATCCAATGTCACTTACCACATGAATAAAATTTTCAACCGCGTCTCGACCGCCAACGGCCTGCCCGCGGGCGACACGGCCGTGCTGACCGTCATGCGCGAAAAGAAAGAGCGCCAAGTGGCGCTGCCCTGGGTAGTCAAGGACTTGTTCGTCTTCAATCAGGAGCAAAAGGCCGCCACCAAAAAAGCCAACTCTTCAGATAAAGGCGAAGAAGCCGTACTGGGGTCGGTTTTTCAGCTGGGCTTTCTGCGCTACGACGGAAAAATCGAACCCTCCGCCTCGATCATGCAAACCATTGTGCGCGAGCTGCCCAACTTCAGCTTCTGGAACACGTTTCGCTTCGTCGACTCGACTCCCGTTTGGGCAGCAAAGCTGCTCAACGATCCTACTGTAGTCGGCGGCAACAATGACGACACGCTCAAGGGCGCCGAGCTGCTGGGTGCCGACCGCAAGACGCCCAAACACGCCGTTCCCGTCACCGAAGCCAAGACATTTCCCGCTTACGTCACCCGCGAAAAAATCGTGGGCAAGGATGGCAAGGCCACCGGCGCCACCAAGCTCGTGGCGTACATGTACCTCAATACCTTTTCGCCCAAGACGGCCGAACCCGAAGTCATGAAAGAGATTCAGGCCACGCTGGACCAGCTCAAGGTGCTGGGCGCAACCGATCTGATCATCGACATGATCAACAACGGCGGCGGCTCGCTGACTCTGGGCATGAAAATCGCTCAGACCCTGTCGAAGGAAAAAGTCGTGCAGCCCGACATTCAGTTTCGCCTGAGCGAAACGTGGCTCGACAACTTTGAAAAGGGCAGCCTGCTGGGCGACTCCGACGCCGAACGCGAGCTCTCGCGCCGGATCTTCGAGACGTTCAAGGCCGACCAGGCCCTGGGCAAGCGCCTGTCCCGCCGCCTGAGCGTGGAGTCGCTTGAGCCTTTTGGCTTCGTCGCAAACGACAAGCTGGACACGAAGCTCAATATTGTCCTTCTGGTCAACGAGATGTGCGCTTCCATGTGCGACATTTTCACGGGCATCATGAAAGACAACGGCTTGGCCCGCGTGGTGGGAACGAAGACGATGGGAGCCGGCGGAAATGTCGTCGACCATTATGAGGCTCCGAACAGTCACCTTACAGTTCGGCAGACCGAGTCTTTGATCGTGCGTACTGGCGCCAATGATGGCGTGTACATCGAGAACAATGGGGTTGAGCCGGATGTTGAGGTTCGGACGGCGGATTCGACGATGGAGAAGTACGAGCCGGTTCGGGTGAAGGCATTGGAGCTTCTACTGACTGAAACGAAGTGATTGGCCGGTTTCAGTTTCGGTTCGCGTTTCAGTAACCGAAACAGAAAGGGCCAGCCCCCCTTGGGAGCTGGCCCTCTAATTTCATTATCCAAAAAGCATCGATTACTTAACGGTAATCCCGGTTATCTTAACCGGCTTCGTGGGCATATCATTGGGCCCACGAGGAACCGAAACAATCTTGTTCACGACATCCATGCCTTTGGTGACCTTCCCAAAGATCGTGTGCTTGCCATTGAGCCAGGGTGTTTCTTTGACGGTGATGAAGAACTGGCTGCCATTGGTGGCAGGACCGGCGTTGGCCATGGCCAGAATTCCCGGCTCGGTGAACTGCAGGCTCGGGTCAAACTCGTCTTCGAACTGGTAGCCCGGTCCGCCCGTTCCCTGTCCCAGCGGATCGCCGCCCTGGACCATGAAGCCGGGAATCACGCGATGAAAAATCGTGCCGTTGTAGAGAGGCTTGTTCTTCATGACTTTGCCTGTCTTGGGGTCGGTCCATTCCTTCTTGCCCGTGGCCAGACCGATGAAGTTCTCGACTGTTTTTGGGGCTTTATCCGGGTAGAGCATGACGGAAATGGAGCCCATCGATGTCTTGATAACCGCAGTGGTGCCTTTTGCGGCCTTGGCAGACTTGCCGCCACCCTTCTTGGCGTCGGATTTCGAACCGCCTTCCTGCGCCAAGGCAAATGGTGGAACTCCGACAAAACAAACCAACGTAACCAATGAGAGTAAAGTTGTTTTCATAGTACCTGCATTATGCCTCAACAATATGCTAGGACAAGCCATGTCTGAAAAATCTGATGTTAAAGAGCCGATCGACGATACATGCGCCACCTGCTTTAAAGAGCCGGCCCTTTGCTTGTGCGCGGTCGTCAAAGCCATCCCCACTCGACTGCATGTCCTTTTTTTGCAGCACCCTCAGGAGCCCGACAAGACGCTGGGGTCGGCGCGGCTGGCGCATTCCATTCTCAAAAATTCGACATTGCGCGTCGGACTATCCTGGCCCAATCTGGCCAAAGCCCTCGGACGTCCGGCTGAAAATGCGAAGTGGGGAGTGTTGTATCTGGGTGGACGCAGCCAGGAAAAACGGCCGCCGGGCTATCGCGCTCCCAGGCTGGCGATCAAAGCCAAGAATGAAAAAATTTTCAGCGCCATGGAAACGGGCCAGCAGGGGGGCCTGGAAGGTCTCGTCGTGCTCGACGGCACCTGGTCGCAGGCCAAAACGCTTTGGTGGCGCAATGCCTGGCTGCTCAAACTCAACCGCATCGTCATCACGCCCGAACGCAAGTCGATGTACGGCGATCTTCGCCGCGAGCCGCGGCGCGAGTGCCTTTCGACCATTGAATCGGTGGCCGAGGCCCTGGACGTGCTGGGCGAAAAACCCGAGGCAGCTGCCGCCCTCAGAACTTCTTTTTCCGAGCTTTTGAAACGCTTTCGTGGAGTCTTGCAGAAGGCGCGGGCTTCAAAGTCTTCGAAATCCGCTCCAGCCCAAGAGGCGTAAAACACGCCACGCAGATTTCGTGGCGGTTGTAATAAAGCTGGGCCGCCTGCGCATGAGCAAAGCCGATTACCAGTATCCGCTCGAGCAGCTTGCGCACCAGCTCGGGTATGTCCTGCGAGCGCTTCCAGTTGGTGAGCTTCAACGTCAAGAGAGCTCCCAGCAGGCGCCCCTTGTCCATTCCCCCGGGCGCGGCCATTAGCTTTTCCACCGCATCCAGCGCCTCGTCCGGCGCGATATTCATATCCGAAAACAGCCAGTCCACCGGCCCTACCTCGTCCATGCGCAGCTGTTTGGCCTGCAGGCGAATGTGTCGAAAGGCGGGATTTTCCAGCACGGCACGCGACATATCGGCCGGATCCACGCCCAACACCGACAAGCCCCGCTCGAGCAGCCCGAAGCTTGCGCCCCCGGGCGCGCTGCCCAGCTCGAGCGCGGTTTCGCCTTTGCGAATGGGCAGGCCGGGCCAGCTGAGCCCCTCGAGTAATTTCAAATAGGCGCGGCTGGGCGCGGCCCGGGGCAGCTCGATGCGGGCAACTCCACCGGGCCACGGCCGGTGATAACGCGAATGCAGGTGGTAACCGATCCACCACTCGTCCTCCTCGACCAGAACCACGCTGAGAACGATGTCGTTGTCACACGGGGCGCCCGGTGGCAAAAACAGCTTGGCATTGCCCCCCGTGCCTGCCAGCTCGCGAAGAGCGCGTTCGGCCGCGAGCGCCACTTCGGACGGGCCTGCTTCGGCTTCGTTTTCCTTGATCTCGTGTTTCTCGCGTTCAACGACATCCAAGCGCACGAGACCCGGCAGCGATTTGCGAACAAAAAGCCGGGGCGCGAGTAAGCCAATTTGAAGGTAGGCCACTCCCGCGAGATCTCAGCCTTGAGAACCGCCTCTGCACCGGTTTGGCAGGTAGTAAAAATGAATTCCGGCAGCGTCACAGGTTAAGTTCGACTCCGACGCTTTCTCGCACCAGCGATCTGAGATAGCTGGTCAGCTCGACACCCTTGCCCTTGTCGTCAACCCACTGGCTGGTTTTGCCATTGTAGTCAAAATGGTGGGCAATGCCGCGCGAGGCGGCTGCAAGCCAAATCTGGCGCACCGAAGGCTGCGTGCTCAGAATGCAGCGGCTTTTGTCGCTGAACAAAATCGTCACCGCGCCCTGAGAAAACTCAAACTCGGCGACGTCCGGGTCCACGCCATCAAAGGCGCGTTCGATGGTTTTAAAAGTCTGATCCACGACCTGGCGGTATTCTTTTTCTTCCATATGCATGCCCCGCATCATACCCTTTTGGGATTCCTGCGCAAGAGCACGTATATTGCGCCCACACCGCCGTCGTGTCGCTTGGCGCTCGAAAAGGCCAGCACATTATAGCTCAAGCGCCCCTGCACCAGCCAACGCACGAGCAGCTCTTTGAGCACGGGTACGCCGCCTGGAGTATGCAGGCCACGGCCGCAAATCACGTTCACGCACCGATAGCCCCTTTTGAGCGACTCGGCGAAAAACCCGAGCACTGCCGCAAATGCTTCTTCGCGATTGTGGCCGTGCAGGTCAAGCGTGTCCTGAATCGCGAAAACTCCGTCGCGCAGCCGCGAAAGATCCAGCCGGCTGCAGTCGGCGGCCCGCCCTTCGACGAACTCGTCGCTGTCTGTAAAATCGAGCGGCGCGCGCCCTTCGACCAGATCGCGAAGATTATTCATCACCTCGTCGTCATCGTCGGATGTCGACAGCCCGGTACCGCTAGTTTGGGCCCGAACCGCCGAAGCCGGCGCCGGCGGCTTTTTCCGGGGCTTGCTGCCCCCCGGACCCAGGCGCTTCACGCCCGACATGGCGCGGGCCAGCAGCTCGTTTTCGTCCACCTCGCAGGCCTTGCAGGGCGCCAAAGGGTGAATCCTTGCCCGATTTTTTTGACACGCACCGCACCCCTTCCCCAATACCGCGTCCGCGGTACTAGACTACCCGAACCCCATTTGAATGCCAGCTTGAAGGTCGGTTAATAATCGTGTTAAGGGGTCAGTTAATCATATGAAAGCACATGACATCAAAGCCCGAATCGAAACGATCGCCCCGGGAACCAAAGCCGAGCTCATCGACCTGACCGGCACGCAGGACCACTGGCAGGCGATCATCATTTCTTCAGCCTTCGCGGGAAAGACGCTGCTCGAGCAGCACCGCCTGATCTTTGGCCTTTTCAAAGCCGAAGTGGACTCCAATGAAATGCATGCGCTGACGTTGAAAACCTATACGCCTGAACAATACGAGAGGATGAACCATGCCCGATAACCAGCTGCTCAAGAAAATCGAAGACCAAGTAAAATCCAACCCGGTCGTCATCTACATGAAGGGCACGGCTGCGGCTCCGCAATGCGGCTTTTCGGCCCGCGCCTGCCAGGTCATCAACGCCGCCGGCGTGAAGGACTTTAAAACCGTTGATGTGCTCTCCGACGACCCGCTCTGGGGCGCCCTGGAAGAATACACGCAGTGGCCTACGGTTCCGCAGATCTTCATCCACGGCAAGTTCATCGGCGGCTGCGATATTGTCAGCGAGATGTATGAACGGGGTGAGCTGCAGGAAATGCTGGCCGCCAAGAAATGAATTCAGTTTCGGTTTCAGTTTACGTTCGGGTTACAGTCGCTGTAACCCGAATGTGAACTGAAACTGAAACAGAACAGCTCACTTCCTCATGATCTCATCACCATAACAATCCTGCCCCGTGACCGAGTAGGATAAATCCTCCCTCAAAAACATAGGGTGATCATAGGGGCCGCACTTCAGTTTTTCAGAAGCGATTCCCCGCCCTACGGCTTTCGACTCTTCGCCCAGCGGCCGCGGCATATCGCCCGCGCAGTCCACACCCGTTACCGAATAGGCCAGGTCTGAACGCAGAAATTGAGGATGCGCATGCGGCGAGTCCGAGCAGACCACCTTGTTCTGGGACTGTGGAATACCCATGTTTTCATTATCAGTCGTGGGCGGCTTTTCGCCCTGGGGCTCAGGCTGAAGCTCGGCCGCATTCTCGTCCTGACTCCCGGCGCGCGGCTCATCGCTCACGCTCGCCTCGGGCGCGACGCGCTCCTCGCCACCCGTGGTGGCATCTCGTTCATGCCCCTGGCAGCTGATTCCGGTCAATCCGACCACAACGACGATAACGGCAAGCCAATTCATATAAGAGCCTCCTGTATGGAGGACTCCCTTGCTTAAAGCGTACCGTGTGCGGCGCACCGGGCTCGTACTGCGGCGACGGGATATTCCTCTAGCCAGCTTTTGGCCTGCTCGACGATTTTCTCGTAGGACCAGCTGGCATGCTCGGCCTTGAGCTTGATGCCCGCGCTGGACAAATAAATATCCTCGAGGCTGTTCTGCCAAACCGTGCCGACCGGGGCCGAGGCAAAAATGCCCAGGCTGGGATCGATGTAGTCAAACCGCGTAAACTGAGTCACCGCGTTGGCCATCCTGCCACCGCCGTTTTCGGCGACGATCAACCCGTCCGCCGAACGCAGTTGCTCACTTTCCTTGAGCTGATATCGATACATCACACGTGCGGGCGCGCTGCGGTCGGAAAGATAAGTCATCGCGTATTTCATATTGGGCATGAAGAAAAATGGAATGCTCTTTTCCCAAAAAGTCTGGGTCATGTTGCCGTCGCGCGCCACCACATGAATATCCTTGAAACCCGGCGACAGGTCTTTGTAATGGTCGAAGTCGTCGAGCACAGCGGCAACCCGGGCCACGGGCGCGGCAATCAGCACCGACTGCTCAACACCTACGAAACGTTCGTTGCCCGCGGTTTCGACGCATTTCATCTGCACCGGATTGCCATCTTCGCTGGGCTTTTGCGCCGGGCGCAGGTGCCACCCGCGAATCAGCGCCAGGATCGCGGGAGTGTAGCGGGAAGTCGGTCCGGGCACCCGCGTATCAATCGGAAACTTTGCTGGCGGATACTTCACTGGCGCGGCCGCCGCGAACGCAAGAAGGAAAAAGAACGCCATGCTCAGCCGCAGCTTCATGCCGTCAGCTTAACATGGCGTAGGGTGAGATTGAACGCTTCTGACATCAGCTCACGAGGTTTTGAGTGATTTTGCGGCGCTCAGGGCATCCTTGACCTGAGACTGAACATCAGACAGCTGCTTGCGGTATGCATCAATGCTGAGTTCCGTATGTTGCACCTGAAGTCGGTTGCCCAGCGTTTCGTCCATGGTAAGGGCCTTGTCCAGGCTCGCGCGCGCTTTGCTCACGCTGTCCTGCGAATCTTTTTCGGCGGCGGGGGCCCGGGTAATCACGCCCTGATACTCTACCAGATGTGCCCGCGCGTTCTTGAGCGCATCGAGCGATTTCTGAGTGTAAATATTCACGTGCTCCTGAACCGTGGCGTTGCTCAGGGGCGCATCGGTCTTGAGCTGGCGGTCCAGCCCATCCAGATACTGCAGCGTTACGTTCAGAAAAGTCTGAATCGCTTCGGAATGGGCCTGCAGCTGGAGTTTCTGGTTCGAAATGACATTGGAATTATTCGTATTGGCAGTATTCGTATTCGGCGCATTGCTCGCATCCTTGTTTGCGCCGGTGGTCGTCGTGTCGGTTGTAGCCTGGTCCGAGGCCGGTGGGGCTGCATACAAAGTGGTCGACGCGCACATCAGTACCAGGGAAAGAATCGTTGTTTTCATATTTTGCTCCTTGGCAGGCAAGCCATGCAAAATAAGAACCAGCAGCCCAATAGCCTTGGCCCCTAGAAGCCATCGCGGTCTATGGGCAGCATGAGGCCGATCATCATGTCAAAATCGCGCGGCCGCCCGCCCGTGGTATTCGTGTCGTACGTGGTCATTCCGAAGATATAACGCAGCTCAAAGCAGACGTGCACGCCGATGTCAGCGAAGTCGACGAGCAGGTCGGTGGCCACGGGCAGCCCCAGCAAAACTCCGCGGCGCGTACTGCCTCCGCCAATCGCGACATCGGTTTGTATTCCCGTGCCGGCTTCCCACGTCATCATCTTGTTCTGCGAGATATTGAACTTCACCAGCGCCGGAAAACCGATATAAGGAACGGTGTCGCGGTAACCGGACTTGCGCGTGTTCACCAGGACGTCAAACTCCAGCCGTGGCAGTCCCACGTTCCAGTAAAATGCGCCGCCCACCAGATACCCCGTGCCGTTTGAAACCTCGTGGCTCGCGCCATCGACGTTCACGCCCGTATAGCTGTTGAACTGTACCCCGCCCTTGATTCCGAGCAGGATGTCGTTGACCTCGAGTGGCGAGCCGGCCGGTATGGGCTTGGCTTTTTTATGGTTTTTCGAGAACTTCGGATTGAAATCGGGCCTTTTTTCGCCCCAGGAGTCGGCAAATGCCAGCTGAGAGGTGGTGAGGGCCACGGTGATGGCGATGCGGAAAGTCAGGAAGCGGGTCATGTGTCAGGAGTGTACCCATTCGACCAGGAAAATGCTACAGACCACCCTAATGGTTCACCTCACAAAACTCACCAAGCAGCATGGCTCTCACATCCTTTTTTCGGACTCCTCGATGCGCATCGGCCGCAATGAGAAGATCGGCCTGGTGGGCGCCAATGGCACGGGCAAAACCACGATTTTCCGCCTCATCATGAAAATGGAAAGGCCTGATGCGGGCGAGGTCACCGTGGCCGACCGCGTGGTCGTGGGGTATTTTTCGCAGGACGTGGCCGAAATGCACGGGCGCTCGGTGCTCGAGGAAGTGGTCGCCGGCTGCGGCAAGGTCAGCGACATCGCGGCCGAGATGCACAAGCTCGAGCAGAAACTCCAAACGCCCATGGATGACGATGCAATGGCAAAGGTGCTCGAGCGCTACGGCGAAATTCAGCTGCAGTTCGACCAGCTGGGCGGCTACGACCTGGAAACGCGCGCCAAGGAAATCCTGGGTGGCCTGGGCTTTCACAAGAGCGATTTCGACAAGCAGGTCGAGACCTTCAGCGGCGGCTGGATGATGCGCGTGGCCCTGGCCCGCATCCTGTGCCTGCGTCCCGACGTTTTGCTGATGGACGAGCCCACCAACCACCTGGATCTGGAATCGATCGTCTGGCTTGAAAAATGGCTGACCGAGTTCAAAGGCTCGCTGCTCATGACCAGCCATGACCGCGACTTCATGAACCGCATCGTGAACCGCATCATCGCCGTCGAGCAGCGGCAGATCACGACCTACTCGGGCAACTACGACTTCTACGAAAAACAGCGCGACATCAAATTGGCGCAGCTGCGTGCCGAGCACACCAAACAGCAAGACATGCTGGCCCGCTCGCAGGCGTTCATCGACCGCTTTTCCGCGCGTGCTTCGCACGCGGCGCAGGTGCAGTCGCGCATCAAGCAGATCGAAAAAATCGACATCGTCGAGATTCCACCCGAGGAAAAAACCATCGCGTTCACCTTTCCCAAACCCGCCCGCAGCGGCAATGACGTGGTGAAGTTCGAGGGGCTGGCGAAAAAGTACGGAGACAAACGAAGATCGTGACTGGCCAGACCGAAGGCACGGCCGGCAAATGCGAGATCGGCGCGAGCGTCTCGATGGGCTACTTCAGCCAGCACGCCCTCGACGTGCTCGACCCCAAGTCGACGCCCTACGAGGAAGTCTTCGCGCGCGTGCCGCACTCCACCATTGGAATGGTTCGCAATCTGCTGGGAGCCTTTTTGTTTTCAGGCGATGACGTGCACAAGAAGATCTCGGTGCTGTCGGGCGGCGAAAAGTCGCGCGTGGTGCTGGCGTGCATGCTGGCCAATCCGTCGAATCTGCTGATTCTCGACGAACCTACCAACCATCTCGACATCAAGTCGCGCGAGATGCTGCTGACCGCGCTTAAAGAGTTCGAAGGCACCGTAATGCTGGTCAGCCATGACCGCCACTTTCTGCGCGAAGTCACGAACCGGGTATTCGAGGTCGACCACGGCGCTCTGAACATCTACGAGGGCAACTACGAGTATTACATCGGCAAGCGCGGGTACCTGACTCGGGACACCTGAGCTCAGGCAGCGCGCGACGCGCGTACCGGCGTTGCCGCTGACAGGTCGCCCAGCTCTTTGGCCAGCAGCCCCACGATGTCGCCAAATGAAACCAGGCCGATCACCCGGCCGTCCTTTTCCAGCACGGGCACGCGGCGAATCTCTTTGGCGCGCATCAGATTGATGACGTCCTGAATTCCATCGTCAACCGTTACCGAAGCCACGCCTCGGGTCATGATGTCAATTACCGGTGCCTCGGGCGCGATGTGGCCCGCGATACAGCGCAAGACGATGTCACGGTCGGTAAGCACTCCCTCGGGTTTGTCGTCCTGAATCACCAGCAGGCAGCCAACGTCATTTCTTTTCATCACCTCGGCGGCCTCGAGAATAGTATTGTCCGGCCTGCAGCTGACCACCTTGCCTCGAACGATGTCTTTGAGCGGCATGATCTTCCCTCCTGCCCCCGTTGTACTGCAAGGATCAGGCTGGAAAAAACCGGAAGGCCATCGCGATGTGGCCCAGCTCTTCGCGCGCAATTCGTCCGAAAATTTCGGCGGTCGCCTTGTCGACGGCGCCCAGGCGCTCATGAAAACGCTCACCAGCCCGGCGTCCACGCTCTTCGGCCCCCGCCATATAATGACAGAAGTCGCGCGCCGAGGCGCACCGGACCAGGGAGTTCCAAAGCATGTCGCTCACGGGGCGCTCGTCAGTCGCGATATCGAGCTCGCGCATGCGCCCAACCAGCCAGTCGCGGTGCTTGCGCTCCTCGACGGCCAAGGCCCCCCAGCAGTTTTTGAGCTCGGTGCCGGCGTCGGAGTAATGATCGGCGGCCCAAAGAAAAGCGGCCTCGGCCTGCACCTCGGCAAACGCGGCGGCTCGCAGCCGATCGCCGATGCCCTCGCGTGTATGCAAAGGACGCGGAGGCGCCAGTAGCGAGTTATCTACCTGAAACGGCTGCCAATCGGGCGTAGGTGCGCTTCCTCATGCTGGGCAACTACCTGGGAGCGATCAAAAACTGGGTGAAGCTGCAGAATGACTACGACTGTCTTTACTGCCTCGTCGACCTGCACGCGATTACCGTGAATCAGGACCCAAAAGAGCTGCGCGCCCGTTCCTACGAGGGCCTGGCGATCTACATCGCCTCGGGGGTGGACACTGACCGTAACGTCTTATTTCTGCAATCGCAGGTGCCCCAGCACGCCGAACTGGGCTGGATGCTGAGCTGCCATACCTATATGGGCGAGCTGAATCGCATGACGCAGTTCAAGGACAAGTCGTCCAAGCAGAAAAATATCGGCGTGGGCCTGTTCACCTATCCCGCGCTCATGGCCGCCGACATCCTGCTCTACCAGACCAATCTGGTGCCGGTGGGCCAGGATCAGAAACAGCATCTCGAGCTTTCGCGCGATATCGCGATTCGCATGAACAACACCTACGCGCCGGGCACCACCGACCCGGAAGGCAAACCGTTGGCGGGCGCTACGCCGCTGTTTCAGCTGCCCGAGGTTTTCATTCCCCCCGTGGGCGCCAGGATCATGAGCCTGCAGAACCCGCTCGCAAAAATGTCAAAGTCCGATAGCGATTTGAATGCGACCGTTTTCCTGTCCGATGCCGACGACACGATCATGAAAAAAATCAAACGCGCGGTAACCGACTCGGATGCCGAGATCGTCTTTGCGCCGGACCGCGAGGAAAAGGCCGGCGTTACAAATCTGATCTCAATACAGGCCGCGATTACGGGAAAAAATGACGACAAGGGCGGGCTGGACCGGATCTTGAACAAGGGCGCTCAGGCTGCCGAAAGCCGGGCCGAGGTAACCATGAAAAAAGTCCGCGAAGCCTTGGGTTTTGTGGCCAGAAAGTAGTCATTTCGGACGTTCTCTTTAGGTGAATTTCACGCGCAAGCGATGAGCGACGCTGCTTAAGCCACTTTGGGAATGGAGCTGGGCGTAGTCGCGCTGTCTTCGGAACCGCTTTTGACCGCGGCCGCCGCGACTTTTTTCTGCTGAGCATTGTGGCGGGCTTCGGTCTTGGTCTGAAAACGCCGGGTGGCATAGATGTTACGCGCAGCCCAACTGATGTCGTTGATGAGCCATGCATTCGTCGAGCCGCCGACCAACGCGCCCATGGCCGGAATATTGGCGAATGTGCGCCGGCGGGTCAGATTCAAGCCTACGGGCCGGGCCACCTTCATAATCATGGCCTCGACCGTTTTCGCCGTAATGGGCGGAGCGTCGT
>JACQAW010000012.1 GCA_016194725.1 Deltaproteobacteria bacterium | reverse complement strand
GGCGGCGCAGCTGGTTTGGCAATCGGAAGCGCCTTTGGCGGCACGAGCCACTCCTACAATCACGGCTCGGAAGAAGAGTAAGCGGGCACGAGCCCGCTTACGGGTAGCGGCGTCCACTAGCATTTAAGCTTCGAGCTTAAATGCTCGGGACGGTCTGCCCGCAGGGCAGCTTTTGCGCGTGAAGCGCAAAAGAGTGAGCAACCCCTAGTTCATACTTAACGAAAATTAAGTAAGACCTGAGACCAGCTCCACAAAAATTGAGTAAAAAAAGCCGGCCGGAGCAATCCGTCCGGCTTTTTTATTTCATTTCGAAACCCGCTTCAGATACTCACTCTGAAGCGAAGCATAGAGCTTCTCGCGCCGGTCAAAAAGGCGTTTGAGCTTTCGCGGCTTGTGGGCATCGAGGGCGTAGGCCGTCATGAGCGGCAAAGCGATCGTTGAGTCGCAATAACAGACCACCGTGTCCGGCAGCTTGTCCGGATCCACCTTGCCCCAGCTTACGGCCTCGCTTGGAGTGGCGCCGGACAGCCCACCGGTATCGGGGCGGGCATCGGTAATCTGTAAAAAGAAATCATGTCCCTTTTCGTCCAGGCCCAGCACTTCCTGAATCTGCGGCTCGGTCTGGAGCAGAAAGTTTTTGGGCGAGCCGCCACCGACGATCAGCACGCCACTCTTGCCCTTTTTTCCGCCAAATCCTTTTTTTGCGCCGTAGACGATGGCCGCTGTTTCGTTGACGTCACGAGAAACATCAAGCGACAGCTTCGAGCCCCGCAAGGCCATGGCCGCCACGTTCATGCCGATCGAGCTGTCACCCGGTGAGCTGGTGTAGATGGGTACCCCACAGCGATAGGCTGCGGTCAGAACGCAGGAGTCGCCCAGCTGGTCAATGCCCAGTGCCTTCTCGCGCTCGGCCAGATACTTGCCGCACAGCCAATGAAACTCGGCAGTCGACATCGGCTTCTGGAAGTCGTCATGCTGAATGACTTCGCGAAAAAAAGCGTCAGTCGACAGCAGCACGTCATAGTCGAAAAGAATGTCGTAAATACGAATCACGCCCTCTTTGCGCAGAATGCGATCGTCGATATGCGGGCTGCCCTGGACGAGCCGCTTTTTCAGGCCGAAATGCGCGTCGTGATAAAGGTTGGCGCCCGTGCTGATCATCCAGTCCACGAAGCCAGCGCGCATGAGCGGAATAAGGCAGGACTTGCCAATTCCGGCAGGCGTCATTGCACCGGTCAGGCTCATGCCGATGGTCACGTCGTCTTCGAGCATGCTTTCGGTGAAGACCTTGCAGGCTTCGCGCAAACGCGCCGCATTATACGCCAGGAATGTTTCGTCGATCAGCTCGCGAACGCCGGCGCCCGGCTTGATGCCATCGGGCAGAATCTGGTTGCCCGTCAAAAATCGGCTTTTTGACTTGCCGACAATCGCGTGACCACCTAAAGACTGTTCATTGGAACTTGGTTTGTACTTTTTCAAAGGTTTCGTTGATTTCGTTCGTGTTGCCATGCTCCAGGTATACGCAGGGCGGTTGAAAAAGTAAAAACGGAAAAGCGGGACTTTATAAATGGATATCCGGGACGTCATTCACGGCACAATTGAAGTATCGAACAGCGAAACGCAGATCATCGACTCGCCGTTCTTTCCTGGCGGGAGTGGCTTTTCGGAATGCTTTTCGCGGCCCCGAGGGCCTGAGCATGCAGCGGCCCAAAGCCGCCGCTCGTTTCGAGGCAGCCTTGCGCGTGGCCGCCATGTTGCACGACGTGGGCCATGGGCCGCTTTCGCACACCACCGAGTTCGCGATGCCACTTGTTGAGCGTCTTGAGCTGGCCACGCTGGCCTGTGCCCCCGGCAAGCCCTGTCCCTGGACCGAAGCCCGCCAGGCGAACCACGAAGATTATACGATCAAGATCATCTTACAAAGCTCGCTGACCCCTTTGCTGAAATCAGCGCTGGGGCATTTGGGCATCGAGCCCATCCACATTGCCTGTATCATCAACGAAGACATCGTTTGCCCCGACGAGTTTTTTGAAGAGCACGGCATCGACTATCGCCCCATCCTGCATCAGTTCGTGTCCAGCGAAATTGACGTCGATCGCATGGACTACCTGACGCGCGACTCGTTTCACGCTGGCGTGAACTATGGCAAGTTCGACATCTCGTGGCTGCTTTCGAGCCTCACGCACCACATTGTCGACAAGAAGTGCTACCTGGCCATAGGCCACAAGGCGATTTACACGTTCGATGATTTTTTGATCTCTCGGTTTCACATGTTTCTGATCGTCTACTTTCATCACAAGAGCGTGATTTACGACGAAATGCTGGGCCGCTATTTCCGCTCCAGCGACTGCGACTACAGCATTCCCAGCGACGTCGAGTCGTATGTTTTCTACGACGACTACCACCTGTACACGCACCTTTCGCGCTCCAAGAACTCGTGGGCCAAACGCCTGTACCACAAGAACCCGTACAAGATGCTCGTCGAGCTGCACTCGGGCGTTCCCAGCGGCGCGGCCAATGAGACCGAGCAGAAGCAGCTGCTCGAAAAAATCACGCGCGACCTCAAGGCCAAAGGCGTCGACTACATCGTGAAGACCACCACCGGCGAGTTTTCGAAGTATTTTCAGCGCGACGGCAAGATGCCCATCTTCGTGCGCTACGACAACGGCTACAGCCCCGAAAAATTCATTCCGCTCGAAGAGTGCACCGACCTGTTCGAGCGTTATGCCAAGAACCGCTCCATCACCCGCGTCTACGTGCCAAACTAGCGAGGTGCGAGCACTCGCTTGGGCGACGCACTGACGATGGCTGCTGTTGTTGGGCCGGCGTGCTGTTGGCCGGCGCTTCGGGCAGCATCAGCTCGGGAAAAGTGGGATGATGGTCGCTGCCACCCATTTCATCGGGAACACTTTCGAGCTCCTTGGCCGTGCAGCCCGGTCCGGGCGGCACAGGTTTGGAACCCACGCATTTTCGGTCTCCGGACGGACAAACCAGTCGCATGTGAAAATGGTCGGCATGCTCCGGATACGGGCGAAGCATTCGTAAAACCTCAAAACGCTCGGCCTGGTCGTCGGGCTCGAGCTGCGCGGAATGGTGGCAAAAGTAAGCTTTGATACTCGGATCGACGAAGATGCGGTCAACCTTTCCCGAGCGATGCACGAAGCGCCACAGCCACCACGTTCGCACCGCATCCAGATTCTTCGTCACCACTTTCGCTTTCACAAAATATTCGTCGAAGCTCGCATCAAAGCCCCGGTCTTCCCTGGTTTCGCGGAAATCGTTGCGCATGTACACGACGTCGACGTCCAGCCCGGTCTGGTGCGAGGCATGCTTGGACAGAAAACCGCCGCCCTTCCGGGTAATGTCGCCCAGCTGAATGCGTTCGTAGGGCAGATTGGGCGGGGTGACCCGCTGCCAGCCGTCATAGTAAGCGGAGCCCATTGAGACCAGCAGCTCGATCATGCTGGGATTGCCGTAACCGCGATTGCGTTCGACGAAAAGCTTGTGCAGACCCGCCTCGGTGCCATCGATCTTGGACTCGCTGTCGAGACAGCCGTTGGAATAGAATCCAATTGACCCCAAAGCCTTGGCGGCAGTGTCGTATTCAAACGCCTCGGCCGAAATGCCGGATAGAATGCCGACGATCAGTGCTGTCAGAAAACCGAAAAATTTTGGACTCATCGAGGCTCCCCTCAACTCAGACGCGCGACTACCCTTACAGTCATCCGCACAGAAGGTCAACTCTCGGGCAACGCGTGGAGCCAGAAACCAAAAGGCCCAACAAAGTCCTCAATTTCTTGAGGAACCGCTGGGCCTTTCCTTGGTTAGCAACCCGATTTGTGTCGAATCAGGTTCCCGCAGAGCAATCTAAGATCAGGAATTTAGTTTGAACAATGCGTCTTAGGCAATAGAAAAAGCGGAATCATTCCGTCTCATTTGCTCCCAACGAACCGACGAGTTCCGCCAGAATGCGAAATTCGCCCTCCACTTTAGGATTCAGAACGATTGGCTCAAATTTCCTGTTCAGCGGCGAAAGCACAATCTGTTTATGAGTCCAATTCCCATCGGCTGAAACCTTCTTCACCGAGCTGTATCTCTTCACGGTATAGCTGCCTCCCGTATCGGGGTCGGCGGGGCCTTGATATTGAGCCAATACGATTTTTCCCTGACGGGTACCGGCAGGATCAGCCCTGAAAACCAAAAGATCCCCATCTCGAATCTTCGGTTCCATCGATTTCCCGACCGCACGCACGACAAACATCTTACGATCCAGTTTGCCCACCGATCGCGCGTCGACCCATCCTTCAATATCCACGCCCTCTCCCCTGCCAAAATAACCCGCCGCGGCTTTCAGCGAATATAAAGGAAGCAGCTCCTTGAAAGCTCTTTTCGAAACACCGCGGTCCGTAGACGCAAAAACCGGCACTCTTTCCCGATGCACGCCCTCATAATCAAAAGGAAAATCGAGAAGCTGCTTTGGCATCAGTTCAAGCACCTCGGCATACCGAAAAAGGGCCGTTACGGTCACCGGCCCATTCCCGGTTTCGAGACGATGAATGACGCTCGTGCTGAGCTGATCGCTCTCTTTAGACAGCCGGTCGATGGAATAACCTTTTTGCTGACGCAGGCGCCGACAATGCGCGCCAAGGCCGCGAAGAAATTCAACATTAGCATAGTGTTGCTTCGCTTTTTTCCTCTTGAGCACACCGGAAATATAGCGCCTCGGGAATTACGTCCTTTCTTTATAAAGAACAAAATGCTTCTTTATAAGGAATGGACTCCGCCATGACACGCGATGACATGCAAATCGGCATTGGATTGGCCCTGCGGCGGCTGCGGAAATCGCATGCTATTTCGCAAGCAGCGCTGGCATGCCTGCTGAATCAACGACCCAAAACCATCCGGCAGATCGAACGTGGGCAGAAACCTCTTTCACCGGCGGAGCTATGGCTACTCGCACAGCATCTGCAATTTTCGATCACCACATTTATTGGTGATGCCATGAGAAAAGGCCCCACCCGTCAAAACTGACAGGCAGGGCCTTTAGGCAAATGACAGGCGCGGTTGTGCACCGGCGCCTCGTCGGTCAACTTTCAGTACAGGCCGTTAATTTGGCCTATTTGGAGTCGCGTGAGTAACGCGACCGCACGGGCTGTTTTTTCTTGCTGTAGGATCCGGCGCGGTAAGGCGTCGTCATCACTCGGTCCATCGGAGCCGAGATGCGCAAGGGCAGCGCTTCACGGTGCGATTTCTCCTGGGCAGAGAGTCGCTGAATGTCCGAGTCAAAATTAATGGTCTTGGCTTTCGTTACCTTGATCTCATGCAGATTCTGGTAAATAGCCGTATCGTTCGAGATGTCGTTGGATCCACGATCCCGAGGAACGCTCGCCAACACCATCGGCAATCCTGCAACTGTGACCAAGGCGAAGGCCAGCAATTGTCTGCGCTTCAACATATGTGTTCCTTTCAGATGAACTTCCCGGACCATGATTGAACCGGGTCGTCCGGCAGCTCATGAGCAAGCCGGGTGCCAACTCGGGCTCGCCAGCCCTCGATGCCGTAAGCACCTTAATCTCAGGCAGTTGCATACCATATCGGGTCCCAGGACCGAAAGAACCTCGTTTTGAGGCCCCGCTTTTAGTGTTCAGGTTTTTGACAGGTGTGGCCGATCTGACAAATTCACCGGCGCGAATCCATCGCTAACCCCTTGGAATGACTTTCCGCGAGTTGCTGGCCTTTGGATTGCATTGGTGCTCCCCGATGAAATTGGTTTTCTCGGCCGTACTGGCCTCATTAGCCTGGCTCCTGATCTTAGCAAGCCTTTGACCCGTCAAACGGCCAAGGCCCTCGCTGCTCACCTTGCCAAATCAACCCACTTAAGAGAACTTGAGTCCCATTCCCGGGGGATTCATGGTCAAACTCATTTTCCTACTGCTTGCCGCCGTGCCGGCATTTGCCGCTGATGGCCGTTACTGGGTTTGGGACCTCACCGTAATGCCCCCTGGCTTTCGTCAGCCCCAGTTCACCCATGTGGGCGAGGCGCAGCTCAGCAGTGAGCGCCTGCAGCTGTGGGTCGAAAATGAACTGGGCGAACACAAACCGGCCCAAGGCAACATTGTCGAACTGCTGCCGCTTTACGCGAAGTTCATCGACACGGAACGCGCCATTTTCGGCCACCAGCCCACGCCACCCAGCAAAGACCGCGACATTCACGTTTTAATCGCTGCTATTCCCCCTTATGAAAAAAATGGCAAGAAGTTCGGCTTTGATGGTTTTTTCAACGCCTATGACCAACTGACCGAAGCGCAGGCCGCCGAGCAAAGCCAGCATTCCAACGAAAGAAACATCGTTTACGTGAATGCGCTGCAACCGGTAAACAGCGACTACATGCGCGGCGTGGTCGCGCACGAGCTCAACCACCTCATCACCCACGGACAATATGACGGCGAAGCCAACGCACTTGATCCCTGGCTGAACGAAATGTTGGGCGAGGCCGCCATGCAGCTGACCGGCTATTTCACCGACAATCGCCACGTCGATGCCTATCGCGCCCATACCGAATGGCCGCTCGCGGTGATGCAGTATGGAATCAGCTATGGTGGCCTTTCGCTGCTCGCGGAATATCTCATGACTCACTACGATCGTGCGCTGATCGGGCATCTTGCTCCCGCACAGGGCGATGGCTTTGCCCGGCTTGCCTCGGTGTACGGGCAACCTTGGAATCAACTTTTCGCGGACTACGCGCGCTGGCTTTTCGAGCAAAAGCCCGGCTCAGGTTTTGCCGGCGCCCCGGTAATGGTTCGCCAGCCCTCAGGCCAGATGCAGCTGGGACCAAGCGGCGTACTGTATCTGCCCGCCGGCTTTTCGCCGAAAAAATTATCGATCACCTCAACGCCGAAAGCCTGCGTGCAATCCACGAATGTGCTACGAACTAGCGTGGTTCGACGCACTGACTTGGAGGCCACTGCACTATGGGTCCAGAGTACCCCGCCTTGCGCAGCCGCGCGCGGCGAAACCAAATTCGAAGGATTCATCCTGAAAAGCTTATGAAGGGCTTCATGCGCCTGCGCGGCGCTCGCACCAACAATCTCAAGAACATCAACGTCGACATTCCGTTGAAGCAGTTCACGGTCGTGACCGGCCTGTCGGGCTCAGGCAAGTCGTCGCTGGTTTTTGATACGCTTTATGCCGAGGGCCAGCGCCGGTACGTGGAATCTCTATCCACCTATACGCGACAATTTCTGGATAAGATGGCCAAACCGGACATCGACTCGCTCGACAACGTTTCGCCGGCAATCGCGCTGGAACAGAAAAACCACATCAACAACAGCCGCTCCAGCGTGGCCACGATGAGCGAGCTGTACGACTACTTCCGGCTGCTCTACGCAAAGATCGGCCACACGTTCTGCATGAAATGCGGACGCGAAGTTCAGGCCGATACGCCGGCCACCGTAGCCCACAGCCTGGCCAAAATGCCGGCCGACGCCCGCTTTTACGTCCTGGCCGTGGTGAACCAGGAAGGTCTTTCAAAAAACATGTGGCCCGACTCGCGCAAAGCCCTGCTGGCGTCGGGCTTTCAGCGGTTGGCGCTTTCCATCGACAAAAAGGGCGACCGAGTGGATGTCCATGAGCTGAGCGCGCTGGAAAAACTGCCCGCCAAGGTCACTGCCGCCTACCTGGTCATCGATCGAATGTCGCTGCCCACGGAGCCGCTAAAAGACTCCCGGCTCATGGACGCTCTGGACCAGGCCTTTGGCAATGGCGGCGGCCGCATCGCCATCGCAGCGGTGGGCAAGGCCGACGAACCCTGGAAGTTTTCCTACTTCTCGAACAAGTTTCGGTGCGACACCTGCGACATCGACTACCGGTCGCCCGAGCCGAATCATTTTTCATTCAATAGCCCACTGGGAGCCTGCCCGGGCTGCAGCGGATTTGGCTACAACCTCGAGCTCGACGAGGACCTTATCGTTCCCGAGCGCCGCAAAACACTGAAGAACGGCGCGATCGACCCGTTCACCAAGCCCGCGTACGTGGACTGGCAGGCGGACATGCTGAAATTTTGCGAAAAAAACAAGATTGGCGTGGGCAAGCGCTATGACGATCTGAAAGCCGAAGAAAAAAAACTGCTCTGGGACGGCGACGGCGCGAAAAAAGGTTTTCCGGGAATTCGCGGCTGCTTCGACGAGCTCAAGGCCTGGAAATACAAGCTGCACGTGCGCGTTTTTATCCGCCGCTATCAGACGCAGAAGCTTTGCATGGAGTGCAAGGGCTCGCGGTTGCGGGCCGAGTCGCGGGCGGTAAAACTTGGCGCAGGCGTTCATGCACGCGACCTCTCCGAGATTTTGGCCATGTCGCTCGAGAAAGCCCAAATTTATTTTCGCGAGCTGAAGCTGCCGCGCCAGGAGGCTGCCATTGCCAAGGACTCGCTCAAGCAGATCAACGGGCGGCTGGATTTTCTGGTCGACGTGGGCACCGGTTACCTGACACTTAACCGACTGGGAAAAACGCTTTCCGGCGGTGAATGCCAACGCATCAACCTGGCCACCCAGCTGGGCAACAAGCTGTGCTCGACCCTTTACGTGCTCGACGAACCCAGCATCGGACTGCACGCCGCTGACACCGAGAAAATGATTCAGCTGCTGCACCGGCTGCGCGACCACGGCAACACCCTGGTGGTCGTGGAGCATGACCTGGACGTCATTGCCGCGGCCGACCACATCGTTGAAATCGGGCCGCATGCCGGGCATCGGGGTGGCGAGGTCGTGGCGCAAGGTCCGCTGAATACGATTCTCGACGACAAGGGTTGCCTGACCGCCAAGTACCTCACGGGCGTTTTTTCCATTCCAAAACGCGAGCGGCGCCGGCAGCTCACGGGCAAGGTGCTCAAGATCGAAGGGGCCTGCGAAAACAATCTGCGCGACGTCAGTGTCGAATTTCCGCTGCACCAGCTGGTGGCAGTCACCGGCCTATCGGGCAGCGGCAAGACCACGTTGGTGCACCACACGCTCTACAATGCGTTGTCGCGCCTGTTTCATAAAGAGAACGTGTCGGTAGGAAAATTTCAACGCCTCTACGGCGCCGACCTGATTCAGGACGTGGTGTTGCTGGACCAGCGGCCCATTGGCAAGAGCGCGCGCTCGAACCCGGCCACCTATCTGAAAATTTATGACGACATCCGCACTCTGATGTCAAACCAGTC
The DNA here is from genome assembly GCA_016194725.1 of Deltaproteobacteria bacterium. Classification (GTDB taxonomy): domain Bacteria; phylum Bdellovibrionota; class UBA1018; order UBA1018; family UBA923; genus JACQAX01. The sequence goes on along the minus strand of JACQAW010000012.1, from coordinate 522 downwards.
GCTTGCGGTACGGCGCGGATATTCGCCGGCTTTTTTTTCGTTCAATGTCGATGGCGGCCGCTGCCCGGTTTGCAAAGGCGAAGGCGAAATCACCCTGGACATGCACTTCATGGCTGACATCAAGCTGCCGTGCGAGGAATGCGAGGGGCGCAAGTTCAAAAAGAACGTGCTCGAGGTCGAATTCAAGCGCAAGAACATCAACGACATCCTGCACACGACGGTCGACGAGTGCGCCGAGCTTTTTCGCGAGTACCCGGCCATCACGTCCAAGCTGCAAATTTTGCGCAGCGTGGGCCTGGGCTATCTGGAGCTGGGCCAAAGCTCAACCACGCTTTCGGGCGGCGAGTCGCAGCGCCTGAAAGTCGCTTCGGTGCTTAAAGAAGGCAAAAACACCAACATGGTTTACATCTTCGACGAGCCCACGACCGGCTTGCACGTCGATGACGTCAAACGGCTGCTGGGAGTGATGCACGACCTGGTGGACTCCAAAAACACAGTCATCGTGATCGAGCACAATCTGGA